>DAHUZH010000004.1 GCA_027306695.1 Acidobacteriaceae bacterium | reverse complement strand
AACAGGCCCCTGCACGAACGAGCCATTCAATGGATCGGGCCGGTCGAGAATGACGATGTCCGTCCCAGTGTGCGCGGCGGCCTGCAAAAAATACCCCACTAACGTTTCGTAGGTGTAAAAGCGAACGCCTACATCTTGCAGGTCGATGACAACGGCATCCAGTTGTTGCATTTGCTTTGGGGAAGGATGGCGCTTCGCGTCTGTCACACCGTACAGGCTGACAATCGGTAAACCTGTGGCGCTGTCTTTACTGCTGTCAATGTCAGTGGTATCCAACGCGCCCGCGATACCATGTTCCGGGCTAAAAATCGTGGTGAGAGTTAGGCCCGGCACTTTGGCAGCCGCGTCCTTGGCCAACACATCGATAGTGCGCCGCCCCTTTAAGTCCACGCCCGTCTGATTGGTGAGCAGGCCCACGCGCAGTTTGCCACCATGCTTCTGCGCCAGCTTGGCGAGCGTCGCAAAATTTTCTTCTTCCAAAACGTCGATGCCATTTTCGACCGAACCATTTCGACTGCTCCACCTCCGCATGTCTGTCAACGATTCGTTGTAGCCGGTCAGCCGCGCGATTTCTCTGCCGCGTTGGGAAATTTGAATGCCGACATCTTCCGCGGCGGCGTTGGCAATTTTTCCCTCCAGCGGAACCGTATTGGCTCCGCCGTTCGGATGGACGCGGTTGCTGAGAAAGATGACGTAAGTGTCGCTCCACGGGTCGATCCAGATCGACGTGCCGGTAAAACCTGTATGGCCAAAACCGCCAACGGGAAACAGTTCTCCGCGATTGCCGGAGAACGGGCTTTCAATGTCCCAGCCAAGGCCGCGCAAGGACGCGCCTGTCGCGGGCTGTTGCGGAGTCGTCATCTTTTCCAGCGTGAGCTGGTTCACGGGAAATTTACTAGCTCTGCCTTGCAACTGGTCCAGTAAATTCTGCGCGTAGATTGCAACATCGCTGGCAGTGCTGAACAAACCCGCATGTCCAGCCACTCCGCCCATGCGCCGCGCCGTCGGATCATGCACCACACCCAACAGCATGCGGCGCTGTTCGTCGTATTGCGTGGGGGCGATCTTGCTGCGCCACGCCGCAGGCGGCAGAAAGCGCGTGTACTCCATCCTCAGCGGAGCAAAAACATTTTTCGCCGTATAGGCGTCGAGCGTCATGCCGGTCAGCTTCTCCACCAGCGCGCCCATCACAATAAAGTTAATGTCGCTGTATCGAAATCCAGCTCCCGGCGGGCGGTCCGGCTCTACCGCGAAGGCCATATCGAATCCCGTTTGCTTGCCAGACCACAGCTGCGTCAGATCGAGATCGGGAGGCAATCCCGAGTAATGCGTCATCAATTGCCGAATCGTGATGTCTTGTTTTCCGTTCGCGGCAAATGCGGGCAGATACTTCGCGACCGGATCGTTCAGGCGAAAACGGCCCTGCTGGTACAACTCCATCGCAGCCGTCGAGGTCGCCAGAATCTTCGTCATCGAGGCCATGTCGAAAACTGTGTCTTCGGTCATCGGCGCTTTGGTGGGCTCCAGAGAACGCTCTCCATACGCCTTGTGAAAGACGACCTTGCCATCATGGCCGATTACAATCACCGCTCCTGGCAACAGGTGTTCGTCGAGCGCCTGCGCCATGATGCTGTCGATGTTGGTGAAGTTTGGCGTCTGCTGTCGCCGGTACGTTTGTGCGCTGGCGACGCAACAAATCAAGGCAAGCCAGACGCATAGTACAAGCGAAACCCTTCGCTCGTACTGCAAAGAAGATTGCGCTGTAGTCATCGAATTATTTTCGATCGTTGGCATGCGTGGATCAGAATTGTCTGCTCTTTGAAACAAAGAATTCTCTCATACTGGAACCTTCGGTTCCGCAAGCGCAGGCTGGAAGAAACAGCTTGCCAGATATCCCGTAACAAATGTAAACACGGCGCCGAAGACGACATACCAGGTCCACGCGATCTTCGTAATCGTCATGGAATGACCCGCAAGCAAAATATGAAGTGCGTGCGGTTGCAGCCATAGCATCACGTTCAGAATGAACCCGAACAGCATACCAACAATCGTGCCGGATTCGTTGGCTTTGCTCGTCAGCACTCCGAGCAGAAAGACACCCAGCAGCGAGCCGTATGCGACCGACGCAATCGACAATCCAAGTTCGACGACATGTCCACCGCTGCGCGACAAAATTGCCAGTAAAAACAGCACTATCGCCCACGCGATGGTGCTGACGCGGGCAACAACGTTACGTCTCGCCGCATTGGCTGCGGGACGATAGCGCAGATAGAGATCGATGACACTCGTGGACGACAAGGAATTGAGTGCCGCACTCAGGTTCGACATGGCGGCGGCCAGAATCGCTGCAATCATCAGACCGGCAAATCCGGTGGGAAATTTTGAAACGATAAAGGCTGGAAACACCTGGTCGGCGCTCGCGAAATGCGCGCCGGAAGCGGCCTGCGCGTAATAAACAAACAGGCCCGCGCCAATCAGTAGAAAGAGAGAAAACTGCACGAAGATCAACACCCCGCTCGACAATAAGGCCCGCTGCGAATCGCGCAGGTTTCGCGCCGCGAGAAGTCGCTGCACCATCAGTTGGTCTGTGCCATGGCTGGCCATGGTCAGGAAACATCCGCCAATCAGGCCAGCCCAGAAGGTATACGTGGTCGTCAGGTTCAGAGAAAAATCCCACAGGGTGAACTTCCCTGCCGCAGCGGCCACGCTATGGATTACCGGCCAGCCGCCGGGCACGCGGCCCAGCAGAATCCAAAGCGCCAGAAGAATTCCTGCGGCGTAAATCCCCATCTGCACAACATCGGTCCAGATGACGGCCGCCAGTCCGCCTTCAAACGTGTAAATCAGCGTCAGCAGCGAGATGATGGCGATCGAAGCGATGTCTCCCGTGCCCAGCGCCATGTGAACGACAATCGCCACGGCAAACACGCGGACGCCCTCCGCCGCTGCGCGCGTCAGCAAAAACAACAGCGCCGTCACACGATGGAGTCGCGGCCCGAAGCGCTGCCCAATCAATTGATATGCGGTCAGCAATTCTCCACGGAAGTAACGTGGAAGAAATGCAATGCACACCACCACGCGCCCTAAAAGATAGCCGAAGACCAATTGCAGAAAGCCGAAGTTTCCCGCAAAAGCAAGGCCAGGGACGCTAATGATGGTCAGCGTGCTGGTCTCCGCCGAAACGATGGAGAGCATGATGGCCCACCAGGGTACGCTGCGGTCCGCTAGAAAGTAACTCTGCAACGTGCGGCCAGGTTTGCGGAAACGCAGGCCGAACCATGTGATGCCAACCAGATATGTGGCAATGACAATCAGGTCCAGCCAATGGATGCGCGGATGCAACGCGAAAAATGCGTGAGTATAGGTCCGCATGAGCGAAATGAAATGACGCCTACGATTGCAGCAGCGACAGTGCTTCGATTTTAAGTGGTGGGCGGGATTGGAACAACGATAGATCGAGAACGTTTGCGGCGGTAGAGGAAAGCCGCGCCGCTCGCCAATGTGATGATCAAAAAGCATATTTCGACGAAGACTTTCCCCCCGTCGAGTAAATCGGCATGACCGGTTTTCAAGTTTGGATCGGCGAGAATACCGTGAATAAAAAGTAATACCGCTGCCGGATAAACAAGGTAGTGCAGCAATTTCCAGAACTTTCTGCCAAGAGCAATCCGGTAAAAAGATGTAATCAAAACGGACAGTAAAAGATAGAGCGCAACCGCTCCAAGAGTGTTCTCGATCGGTTGCAATGGGGAGTGAATGGGCAGCAAAACATCGAAAACACGGAACCGTACCCGATGCGAAAAAAGGAGAATGGCCGGATGCAATAACACTGCACCCAATACTCCATAAGCAGTCAGGTTATGCAGAAAAAATATATTGATACGACGATGTGGCCAATACCGCACAGGGCTGTAGCGCACCGCAATCAACAAGCCAATACAAATATTGGCCGTGGCAAGGAAAACAGCGCCCAGCCCTAAGTCCGCACTGAGATCAATTGCATTCATGCAAAAAGGTGTTACAGACTATGTAAGAAATAAAAAATAATCTGCAGCATCTATTTGATCCTACGAACCTTTTATAGAGAAGTACCGTCAGCCTTTCTGCCAATTAAAGTTTTTTAACTGATTAATTTTTTTTAACTTCAACGCACCCAGTCGTCAAAGTCTCCCGCAAGAATCGCCGCTCGAAGATGCTCAATGTCCGGTTGCAACGCGCGGTCGCGTTCCAGTCGAGCTACAACTTGACGCACTTGCATCCACGCTTCCCCCACGCGGACTGCTGGCTTCAGAGGTCTGCGATATTCCAGGCCCTCGGCGGCCGCCATCAACTCAATCGCCAGAACTGCTTCGGCATTTTCTACGATCTGCCGCAGCTTCCACGCGGCCGTCATGCCCATCGACACATGGTCTTCCTTCCCGCCGGAGGTTGGAACGCTATCGACCGAGGCTGGGTGCGAGAGCACTCGGGCCTCCGTCAGCAATGCGGCTGCGGCCACATGCGCGATCATATAGCCCGAAGAAACTCCGGCCTGCGGAGTAAGAAACGGCGGCAGGCCTTCATTCAAATCTGGATTCACGAGCCGGTCGATGCGCCGCTCACAGATGCTCATCAGGTCCGTTAACACAATGGCGGCGTAATCGAACGCATGCGCCAGCGGAGCGCCATGAAAATTTCCACCAGAGAGAATTTCATCCGGTGTCGCGCCATCCGCATTGTCCTCCGAAACAAACACCAGCGGATTGTCCGTCGCCGAACCCATTTCAATTTCCAACACACGCCGTCCGTGGGCCAGACCATCCAGCACAGCTCCGTGCACCTGCGGCATGCAGCGCAGGCAGTACGCATCCTGCACACGCGGATCGTGCTCGCGATGCGATTCGCGAATTTCGCTGTCTGCCAATAATGTCCGCAGATGACGCGCTACCTCCTGCTGGCCGGGGTGCGGACGCGCCGCATGAATCCGCGCATCGAACGCGACCGGTGTTCCCTTCAAGGCTTCGAGCGTCATGGCTCCGGCCAAATTTGCCAGCCGCGCGACGCGCTCGGCCCGCAGCAGAGATAGACCTCCCACGGCAGCCATGGCCTGTGTTCCATTCAGCAGCGCCAGCCCTTCTTTGGCTGCAAGCGTCAGCGGTTGAAGTCCGGCTGCATGCAGAGCTTCCTTCGCGGACACCCGCTGCCCGCGGTAGAAGACCTCGCCTTCACCGATCAAACCCAGCGCCAGGTGGGCCAATGGGGCCAGGTCGCCACTCGCGCCCACCGAGCCGCGCGCCGGAATCACCGGATGCACGCGCTTTTCCAGCATGGCCAGCAATTGCTTCGCGACCAGAACGCGCGTGCCGCTGGTCCCCTTCGCTAGCACGTTCGCCCGCAGGAGCAACATGCCGCGAATCTCAGCCTCGGTCAGAGAATCTCCCACTCCGCAAGCGTGGCTGCGCACAAGATTTACCTGGAGATCGACCAATTGCTCGGCTGGAATGCTTACCTCAGACAATTTGCCGAAGCCGGTATTGATGCCGTAGACGGTTGCGCCTTCGGCGAGCAGGCGCTCGACTACAGCACGAGAGGCCGTCATACGCTGGCACGCCTCTGCATGCAACACAACGGCTGCCTTTCCGTCGGCAACAGCCGCCAGCTCTTCTAGCGTAAGCGCTTGGCCGTTTAATGTAAGAACAGCAGAACTCAAATGACACCCATTTCAACTTCTTCAGGTAACACTTTAGCTATTTCCCAAAAGTATAGTGAACTTCGCTTAGTGCGCGAAGTCGTTGCGCCGCACTCTCCGGCGTGATATCGCGTTGCGGCATGCCCAGCATCTCAAAGCCAACCATAAATTTGCGTACCGTCGCGGAGCGCAGAAGCGGCGGATAAAAATGCGCGTGGAAATGCCATTCCGGGTGAGGCTGCCCATCTGTCGGACTCTGGTGCAGCCCCATCGTATAGGGAAATCTGGTTTCAAACAGGTTGTCGTAGCGCGTCGTCAGCCGCTTCAAAATATGTGCAAAGGCGATCTTCTGCGCGCTGTCCATTTCCGTCAATGCCCCGGCATGACAGCGGCTCAACACCAACGTTTCAAATGGCCACACTGCCCAGAACGGGACCAGCGCGACAAACTCCTCATTCTCGCAAACGATGCGCTGCGCCAGTTGAACCTCACGCGCCAGATAATCGCAGAGCAAGCAACTGCCATGCGATCTGCGATATTCCTGCTGTGCGATCAGTTCGGCCTGCGGCTCATCTGGAACATGTTCGATGGCCCACACCTGGCAATGCGGATGTGGGTTGCTCGCCCCCATCATGGTGCCACGATTTTCAAAAATCTGTACGTAGCTCGTGTTCGGCTGCGCGCCTAGCTCGATATATTGCTCGCTCCAGGCCTGCACAACATTGGCAATGTCCTCCGGCTGCATGCGGGCCAACGTCAAATCGTGGTCGGGATGAAAGCAGACCACGCGACAGGTCCCGCGCTCCGGCTCCGCGCACAGCAGATCGTCGTGCGGCGCATCGTCGAATGCGGGCACATCCGGCAGCAGCGCGGCGTAGTCGTTATCGAAAACGAAGACGCTTTTGTAATCGGGATTTTTATTGCCGCCAGCGCGTGTATTGCCGGGGCATAGATAACAATTTGGATCGTAGTGAATTGCCGAAACTGCTTCCGTCTTGGCGACTTCACCCTGCCAAGGGCGCTGCGTGCGATGCGGCGACACCAGCATCCATTGGCGGCGCAAAGGATTGTAGCGGCGGTGCGGAACTTGATTCCAGGTCGATGGTGTCATAAGCGAGTAGCGGCGGAAAGGCCACTCCCCATGCTAATTGATATAGGTGGGCCCGAGGTCTATCGGTCCTGGATTACGCTGTGGGTTTATCCGGCACTGGCTGCGATGCGCAGAATTCCTCCAGAAATCGCTGACTGTAGCTATCCAGCAGTTCCGCCACACGGTCCGCATCTGCGGAGCGCACAATCAAGCCGGCATGATGATGCTTCTGCATGCGATAGACGATTTCCACCGCATCATAATGCGACGTATCGGGTTCCGGCACTCGCGCCAGGCACAGCACGCTGCCCGCGTAGTCGTTGCGTATCGGTGGCAGCACATAGGGCTGGCCGCGCATCGCAGCCACTTCCAGCCGCGCCCACTCCACCCACGGGTTGATGCCGTACGTGTGTTCGATGACGTCGGCAATAAACGCGCCGCCCACTCTCGCCGCCGTCTCCAGAAAATAAAATTCTCCGGTTTCGTGTGAACGAATAAATTCCGTATGGGTCACGCCGCGCACCAGCCCAAGCCCTATAACTAAGCTGGCGTGGATGGTTTTCATTTCACGATCTTCGCGAGAATGGCGGGTCACGGCGCGTGTTGTAAAGACGCCCCCTTCGTGCATCACCTGCATGGGAGGTTGCCCGTACTGATGCACAGCGGCAAACACCACCTTACTGTCCGCGACGATTCCATCCACATGAAAAATATCTCCGGGAACGAATCGTTCCAACAGGAAATAACTTTGCCGGTCGCACAGTTCGTCCAGAGCGCGCCACACCTGCTCGGCTCCATGCAATTTTCTTATGCCTATCGCGGAGGCCTCGCTGCGCGGTTTCAGCAGCCACGGTGCGGGAACATTTTCCATGTAGACGCGCAGATCGTCATAGTTCACCACGGAGGTAAACTCCGGCACGCGGACACCCAGATGCGCGGCCTTGGTACGCATGGCCAGCTTGTCGCGAAAATACTGCGTCGTCGTGGTCCCCATCCCGGGGACACGCATGTGTTCGCGGAGCCCGGCCACAACCTCCATATCGAACTCATCCAGTGCGAGGATACGCGCGAACTTGCGCGTGCGTGCCAAATACGTCACGGTATTGGTGATCTGCTCCTGGGTCATGCCGCTTGGCATTGTGTGCAGTTCATGGAGTGCTTCGCGCGGCCAGTCCGCATCGTGCAGTTTGTCTACGGTGAGCAGTACGACGCGGCAGCGGAGGCACGCCAGTTCCCGCAATAGCGCCTGACCTTTTTCATACGTCGAAATGCACAGAATCATTTCACCGCTGGCTTCTTCGTGGGTCTTCATGGCCGCCAGTATAGCCCCCGCTAGCGCGGACAGAAACGTTTTGTGCGTATGATATTTGATATGCTTTCCGCAGACAGACTGGATGTAGCGCGCATTCTTGGGCTTTACGATGCGTGGACCGCGCGCTGGCATGACGAGGATTTCGTCCAGTTCGGCGACACCGGCCTGGAGGCGACGCTGGAAGCGCTGCACCGGGCCAACTTTGAACTGTGGCATGAGGAGGACAAGACGCGGGATACAAGCGCGCAAGATGCGGCCATCGCAGCAGCCAAACGCGCCATTGACGGAACCAATCAGTGGCGTAACGACCAGATGGAACGCTGCGATGCGCTGCTGCTGGAAGAGCTTGGCGCACAGGGGCTGCCCAATCCCAGTGCGGAACTGCACTCGGAAACTCCAGGCCTGATACTGGACCGGCTATCCATCCTCACCCTGAAGCGGTATCACACCCTGGAAGAATTGACGCGCCAAGACGCTCCGCCCGGACACAAGGAACGCAATCGCGAGCGCCTGCAAATCCTCAACTCGCAACGTAACGACTTGGCCGCGTGCCTCGACCGGCTGTGGCAGCGAGTGCTTCGCGGGGAAAGCCGTTTCCAGCTCTATCGCCAACTCAAGATGTACAACGACCCGGACCTGAACCCCATCCTGTATCGAAACAAGGAAAAGGTTTGAAGAAAGAACACCCGATCACCACGGTCTACAACACAGCTACATCTGCGCGTTGTAGAAAAAATGTTCGTGGACGATCTTTCCGCCCTCGACCGTATAAAGCCCCATCTCGTCCATCTGAACGCGCTTCCCAGACCTTTTTTGCGTGATGTCCATCTTGAACTCCACGGCAAACTGCTTCTCGCCGATATAAGGGCCGTTCACCTCTTGGCTATGCACTTCATGGTTGTCGATCCACCATTGCGTCTTGCCCCGGATTGCCTCGATGCCCTTCATTTCCGCAGGCGTACCGGGAGGGCTGGCGGATTCAACGCTCACGATTGCGTCTGAATAATATTTTGAGAGGGCTTCCATGTATTTGCCTTTGCGGCACAGATCGACCAAACCATTCGCGATCTCCGCAGCGGACATCAAGTTTTCTCCTTTTGTTTTTGCGATCTCAGCAGTAGGCATAAAATTCTCTCCTTGCTTCTTAAGATGCGCCTGCCTCAACGTCGATGATGAAGATTTCATAAAAAAGGCCGGAAGCTGATTCGCTCCCGGCCTTGCGTTGCCCTTGGCTTGAACCTATTGTTGCTGCACACTCGTCTGCGTTGCAGTTGGAGCAGGCGGCTGGTTGGGATGCACCATGCCCTGCTGTCCGCTCGTGTTGGGTGCCTGGTTTGCATTTTGCTGGCTGTTTGAAAGCAGTTGGATCTCCACGCGACGGTTCTTGGCGCGGCCGCTGGCGCTGCGGTTGCTGGCCACTTCAACGTCTTTGCCAATGCCGATCAAATAAAACTTGTGCGGCGCAACGTTGTAATTTGTGGCGAGATATTGCGCGACGTTTTCTGCCCGGCGTTCGCTCAACTGATAGTTGTAGTCCTTATTCCCGGTCGAATCCGTGCCACCGGTGATCTCAAGAATGTAGGATTTCGTGTTGCCGAGCTGGCCGGCAAAATTATCCAGGTCAGCCTTGTCCTGCCGCGTCAGGACATCGCTGTTAAACGCGAAGTGCACCTGTGCGTCCGCTACCTGATGGTAAGTGTCGAGATTGCTGACCACACTCTCCAGAGAGTCGGCGTGGTTGAGCGCCTCCTGTGCAGACGACTGCGCCTGCGTGGCGCTCTGTCCAGCGGCCACGGCCTTCTGGTCGGCTGTCTGGGCCGCACTCTGCGCCTGCTGAATGCCCTGCGTCGAGCGGTTGTCCACATCCTGCAGATTGCGGTGGTTGGCTGCCGTCTGGTCTTCCAGCTCATTGGTCTGCTGGATCAATGGCGTGGTCTGGTTGCGAACATAATTTTTCGTCGCGCAACCTGCGGTCAGCATCAGCAGAAGCGATGCACCCCCCAAAACAGTTCGTCTGCGCATAGAGTTTTTTCCCATATCTTGCCTTCCCTCTCTGGCGGCTCAGCACCTTGCGCCAGCTTCAACACGGTACGAGCAATTCATAAGCCAATCGCAGCGTCCAATGTATCCCCTTATTTATCAAATAATTACCTATTCTATGGACTACAAGAATTAAGCGTCTTAACCGGAAAAACAGGCATTTTTTACACGCCTGCAATGCAGCCCGCGGCGCACGAGGCTAGCGCTAGACTGAATACTGCGTCTGCTTTCCGCTTGCTCTCATGGATCTACACGAGAAAATCCGTACCTTGCCGACCGGGCCTGGCGTCTATCTGTACCGCAATGCGGAGGGCGTGGTCATTTACGTCGGCAAGGCGAAGAACCTGCGCTCGCGGGTCCGCTCCTATTTTCTGGAAGCGGCGCAGGCCAACGCCAAGACCGGCTCGCTGATGCGAGAAGCCGTCGATCTCGACTACATTTTGGTCGATAATGAGCACGAAGCGCTGGCGCTGGAAAATAACCTCATCAAACAGCGCAAGCCTCGCTTCAACATCCTGCTGCGCGACGACAAGACCTACCCGTACGTCAAGCTGACGCTGGGCGACCGTTATCCCAAGGTGGTCGTCACGCGGCGGGTACGCAAGGATGGCAGCGCCTACTACGGCCCATATTTTCCGGGCAACCTCGCGTACCGCATCGTCGATTTGATCCACCGCACCTTCCTGGTTCCCAGTTGCAAGGTAGACCTATCACGCTACCATCCCCGGCCCTG
Organism: Acidobacteriaceae bacterium; assembly: GCA_027306695.1. Classification (GTDB taxonomy): domain Bacteria; phylum Acidobacteriota; class Terriglobia; order Terriglobales; family Acidobacteriaceae; genus JAKAAZ01. The sequence continues at coordinate 53,695 of DAHUZH010000004.1, read as the reverse complement.
TCTCCAGTACTACATTCATCGTTGTCTCGGCCCGTGCGTCGAGGGACTCACCACCCCCGACATCTACGCCGAGGCCATCCGCGATGTTCGCCTGATGCTGGAAGGCCATGCGGCGGAGTTGGAAAAATCTCTGGAGCAGCGCATGCAGGCCGCCGCCGCCGTCGAGCAGTTCGAACTTGCCGCGCGCTATCGCGATCTCTCCATCACGCTGCATCAGTTGCAGGAGAAGCAGCGGATTGCCGCCGCCTCCGATGATGATGCCGATGTCTTCGGATTCCATTACGAAAATGGGATGCTGGCGGCCAATCTTTTTCACATTCGCACAGGCCGGATTGTAGACCGGCGCGAATTTTTCTGGGAAGAGCTGCCGGAGTTTCCAGAAACGCAAGTCGCGACAGAAGAGGCTGCCGAACAGATCGCAGTCAGTGAGGGTTTCCATCCGGCAATCTTTTTCTCCGCACTGCTCAAGCAGCTTTATATCGACCAGCATTATGTGCCCCGCAACATCTATGTCCCGGTGGATTTCCCAGACCGCGCCACGCTCAGTGAACTGCTCTGCGAACGCAGCGGCCACAAGGTGGAGATTGCCGTGCCGCAGCGCGGGGAGAAACGTTCGCTGCTCGACCTGGCTGGACAGAACGCCAAGCAGTCCTACGACCAACGTTTCCGTGTGCTCAAACCCAGCACGGAAGCCATTCAAGCCGCATTGCAGGATGCGCTGAACCTGCCCGATCCGCCGGAGCGGATCGAGTGCTTCGACATTTCACACATTCAGGGAGCGGAGACCGTCGCTTCCATGGTGGTGTGGGAAAAAGGCGCGATGAATAAATCGGAGTATCGCAAATTCCAGGTAAAGACTGTCGAAGGCGTGGACGATTTCGCCAGCATGCGCGAGGTGGTCGCGCGCCGCTATCGCCGCTTGCAGGAAGAGCATCGCCCGATGCCCAGCCTGATTCTGATCGACGGCGGTCTCGGCCAGTTGCACGCCGCTGCAGCGGCGCTGGAGGAATTGAGCTTCACCAGCCAGCCGCTTGCCTCCATCGCCAAACGCGAGGAGATCATCTACGTCTACGGCCAGGAGGATGAGCCGGTCGTGCTGGATCGCCGCTCCCCCGTCTTACATTTCATTCAGCGCATTCGCGATGAGTCGCATCGCTTCGCCGTCACCTATCATCGCAAACGCCGCGAGATGCGCGACCGCGACTCCGAACTCATGGAGGTCCCCGGCGTCGGCGCCCAGACTCGCACCCGTTTGATCGCCCACTTCGGAAGCCTGCGTGCTGTGCGGTCCGCGTCTCTGGAAGCGCTGCTGGCCGTCGTCCCGCAAAGGGTGGCGGAGGCTATCCATGGACGCTACCGCGCTGGAAATCCACCGCTCGATCAAACCTGATATCGATGTGGAAATCGTTCGGCTTTTCGGCTAATATAACCGGTCTTCCCAGTTTGAGTTGGAGAAGGCACGAATGAACAAGCGATTTGTATCGTAATGCGACATTTATTTTTGTTCCCAAACAACCAGGACGCATCTGGGAAAATCTTAAGGATGTGCTGCAATCTGTAGACAGTCGCAAACCAGCTGGCGAGCGGGCATTCAGCCGTATCCGCCAAATCTGTATTCACCGGCAAGAACCATAGAGGCGGACGACCATGTCTTCTACATTCATCCACACACAACCTACCGAACTTTTGAACAACCTGTTCCGCAGTTATCGCGAAACGCCTTTTTCCGTGCGCAGCGCAGACCGATGGTGCTGGTACTCCTCCGATCGCGACCATCCAGCCTGCACGCTCGTTTTTCGCACGCCTCAGGCGCTGTGCAATCTTTTTGAAAAACCCGATGAGACCACGCTTGCGGAAGCGTTTGTCCGTGGTGACCTTGAGGTTGAAGGAGATATTTTTGCCGCCTTTTCAATTGCGGATTACATTTTTCAACGGACAAGCGGTCTGAAAAATAAAATCCGCTGCCGAACCCTCTCTCTGGCCCATGAATCGGCCCAGTTGTTGCGCACAGGTCATCGGCACTCTTTGAACAGGGACGCAGCTTCGATCTCACAACACTACGACTTGCCGGTAGATTTTTACAAGACATGGCTGGGCCCCTCGCTGGCGTATTCCTGCGCATATTTCAGGAACTGCACCGAGGGCCTGACCGACGCGCAAATCAACAAACTGGAGCTCATCTGCCGCAGATTGAACCTGGAGCCGGGCGACCACTTTCTGGACATTGGCTGCGGCTGGGGCAGCCTGATCCTGCACGCCGCAACCGAACATGGATCGGAAGCCCATGGCATCACCCTGAGTCACACGCAGGCCGACGTTGCTGCCCGGCGAATATCGAAAGCCAGACTCGGTCAAAAATGCACGGTTGAGTTGCGCGATTATCGGAAAGCGCTGAACCTTCCCATGCGCTTTGAAAAAATCGCCAGCGTAGGAATGTTCGAGCATGTAGGAGAGAAAAACCTGCGCGAATATTTTTCCATTGCCTACCAACTGTTAAAGCCCGGCGGCCTGTTTCTCAACCATGGAATTGCGCGCTCAGCATCTTCCCCGCCGCGCAAAAACTCCTTCATCCATAGAAATGTTTTTCCGGATGGAGAGCTGGTTCCTGTCTCCCATGCACTGGAGATTGCCGAATCTGTTGGGTTCGAGATCCGGGACATGGAAAATCTACGGGAACATTATGAGCGCACGCTTCGACTGTGGTTTGAAAATCTGAAAGAGCATGCCGCAACCATTTTGAAGACCGTCCCCGATCACATTTACCGTACCTGGCTTTTATATGTGGCTGGTTCGGCTGCGGCATTTCACAAAGGAGACATCGCGGTCCACCAAATTCTTCTCAGCCGCCCGAACTCCCAGTCCAGCCAGTCGACGCCCATCTGCCGCGAAGACTGGTACAAAGGTTGGGAACCTCAGCAACCCCGATTGAGTGCTTGAAACTGAGCATCTGGGGTTCGCTGCGCAGCAACCCCAGGTGTGGAACTTCTCCGTCCTCTGCAGCGTATCGTAAGCGAGAGTTTCCACTCCAGGGAGCGTCCCATTGATGCAGCATCGGCCATCTCCTTCTACTATCTCCGGTTCAGTAGTCAGTTTTTCCGCAGAGTCACCCAATTGGAAGCCGGCGCTTCAACTCGCCCTGCTCTTCGCCGCCATCAAGCTCGCTGTGGAATTCGTAGGCAATCTTGTTGCGCAGCACTTCGGCTACGGAATTTTTCGCGATGAGATGTACTACGTCGTTTGTGGACGCCACCTTGCGTGGGGTTATGTCGATCAGGCCCCCATGGTGGCGTTGCAGGCGCGCGTGGCAGAGGCGTTATTTGGCTTGCATCACCTGGCACTGTTTCGGCTTTTCTCGGCGCTGGCCGGAGCCGCAAAGGTCCTGCTTACCGGGCTGCTCGCGTGGTCTCTCGGCGGCAGGCGCATGGCGCAGGCACTCGCGATGATCGGCGTGCTGATTGCACCCGTCTATCTCGGCATCGACAGCTTTCTTTCGATGAACGCCTTCGAGCCGGTCTTCTGGATGGGCTGCCTGCTTACCGTCCTCTGGATCGTCCGTGGAGCCAGCCCGCGCTGGTGGATTCTCTTCGGCGTGCTCGGCGGCCTCGGCCTGTTGAATAAGCCTTCCATGGCGTTCTTTCTGGTGGCGCTGCTCGTTGGTCTGATGCTCACTCCTGAACGCCGCATTCTATGGAGCCGCTGGATGCTGGCCGCCGTCGCGCTGATTGTGTTGATCGCGCTGCCGTATCTGTTATGGCAAATCCATCACCAGTGGCCCACGCTGGAATGGCTCCAGAACGTGAACCATAGCCATAAAAATGTGAAGCTTGGCCCGGTCGCTTTCGTCGGACAGCAAATCATGATGCTGCACCCGCTGAGCATCTTTCTGCTCTTGCCCGGCCTGCTCTGGATCTTCGTGTCGAAGCACGCTCGAGGCTTCCGCTGGATCGGCACGACCTATATTCTGCTGCTCGCAATTATGATCCATCTTTACGCCAAGGATTATTACGTCGCGCCAATTTATCCTGTGCTGTTTGCCGCTGGAGCGCTGGCATGGCAGGGCGCATTTTCCGCTTCGCGTAAAACAGCATGGCTGCTGTCCGCATGGTGTGTGGTGCTGGTGATCTTCGGCGCAATCACTTTGCCTATGGGAATTCCCGTGCTTCCGCCCGCCACATGGGTTCGCTACACAACCGCCATGCACCTGACCAGCGCCAACACCGAGACCGCTTCGACTGGCTTGCTGCCCCAGTTCTATGCCGACCGCTTTGGCTGGCACGCTATGGTCGGCGAAGTCGCGCGCATCTATAATTCGCTGCCGCCAGCCGACCGCGCCAAAGTTGGCATCTTCTGCGACAACTACGGCGAGGCCAGCGCCATCAACATTTACGGGCCGAAGTACGGCTTGCCGCCTGCCATCAGCGGCCATCAAAATTATTTTTTCTGGGGGCCGCGCGGCTACAGTGGAGAAACCCTCATCGTCGTCGGAGAATCCAGAAAAAAACTGGAACGATATTTCACCTCCGTCGAAAAAGTGGGGCGCACCTACAATCCGCTGGCCATGCCTCACGAAAATGGCCCCATCTATCTTTGTCGCGGAGGAAAGATTCAACTGTCGACATTTTGGCCACATGTAAAAAACTGGATGTGAGATACAGTAACGTTCATGCAGCCAGCGAAGCCGCGTAATTTTCCGATTCGCAATGCGAACCAGTACGCGCACAATCTTCCGCGCGTACTCGGCGTGTGGCAGGCGACCGCCATCGTCGCCGGGACGATTATCGGCAGCGGCATTTTTCTTGTTCCCCAGGAGATGATGCGTGCGGCAGGCTCGTCAAATCTGGTTTATCTGGCGTGGATCACAGCCGGGCTGCTCTCCCTCTTCGGTGCAATGACGTACGCCGAACTCGCCGCCATGCGCCCCTTTGCGGGCGGTGAATATGTCTATCTCCGCGATGCCTACGGCGAGCTGCCGTCTTTCCTCTATATGTGGACCTGGTTCGCTGTGGCCAAGCCCGCCTCCATCGCCAGCAGCGCCATCGGCGTGGTGCGCGTGCTGGGAACATTTTCCGCGCTGCGCTGGCTGGGCCAACCTTTGCTGCTCCATCCGCTGCGTTTGGAGTGGGGACAGATCGTCGCCATCGCCATCGCGTGGCTGGTTACTGGATTGAATTATCTTGGCCTGCGCCGCGCCGGAGAATTTCAACTTGTCTTCACCATTCTCAAAGTGGTCCTGATCGAGGGAATAGTATTTTTCTGCTTCAGCAGCGTGCTTGGCCACAACAGCAATTTCTCTACGATCTTTACCGGAGGCCAGGGCGGCGTGGCTGGATTCACTGTGGCCATGATTGCAGCGCTGTGGGCCTACGACGGCTGGAACGACCTCAACATGGTCGCGGGGGAAATCCAGAGACCGGAACGCAGCATTCCTATTGCGCTCATCGTCGGTGTGGGCCTGGTGGCCGTACTCTACATGGCGACGAACGCCGCCGTGCAATACATGCTGCCCGCAGATGCCATCGCAAACTCACCACGTCCAGCGGCGGACGCCATGCGCCTCGCGGTTGGCGACTGGGGAGCGGGCCTGGTCTCGATCGGCATGGCGGTCAGCATTCTCGTCTCGCTGAACGGGACCATTCTTTCGGGCGCGCGCATTCCCTTCGCCGCCGCGCGCGATGGAATGTTTTTCCGCTCCATGGCGCGCATTCATCCGCGCTTTGAAAGCCCTTCGGTTTCGCTCGGCGTGCAGGCTGGAATGTCGACGGCTCTTTTACTTCTGGTAGGAAAATTTCAGGCGCTGTTTGAGCTGGCGCTGCTGGCTGAATGGATCTTCTACATGCTTACTGCGACGACGCTCTTTGTCTTTCGCAAGCGCGAACCAGAGCGTCCGCGCCCTTACCGCGTGCCCGCCTATCCATGGCTGCCTGCGGCCTTCATCGCAGTTTCTGTGCTTGTCATCGCCTATATTTTGCAGAGCAATCTGCGCAATTCCCTCGGCGGTCTGCTGGTGATTGCGCTCGGTCTGCCAATGTATCTATGGATGCGTCGCCGACAGAGGAATGCATAACTCTCCGCATGATCCGCACTCACTCCCCCGCAAAGTTCGCGCGTGGTTTGGAGGGTTTCCCGACCGTGGTATGCATGCAGCGGTCGGAGATGCGCACGGGGTTGGAGCACTGCCCGGCAGCCGCCCGCGTGAACGCGCGATACAGCTTACTGACGTCCACCTTGCCCTTGCGCAGTTCCCGCTCCACCGCAGCATGCATGGCGGAAAGCAGTTCTTCCCGCAGTTCATTCAGAACTTTGTCGATGTAAATGTACGGCATGATTGCTCCCCGTCGGTTCTCGTGCTATAAGCTCGTCTCAAGCGATCAGCTCGGTAATCGGGCTGGCATCTGGTTCGCACCTTCTCGAATCGTGCCGAGCCATGCTCGCGAATCGCACTCTGCAACCAAGCGCGTACTATCCTCGCCAGGGTTTGATGAGCTTGCGATACAGTTCGACGGTCTGATCGGCAATCGCGGACCAGGAAAATTTCTCTTCCACGCGCCTGCGGCCAGCCGCCCCAAATTGTCTGCATTTTTCCGGGTTCGCCAGTAGACTGGAGATCCTCGCCGCAAGGTCCCGCGCAAACCGCTCCGGATTCGACGGAAACCCCGTCACCGGATCCGGCTCGAAGGGTACGAGGTGGCCGGTCTCGCCTTCGATCACCACCTCCAGAATGCCACCAGTGGCGCTAGCGACTACAGGGGCCTGACACGCCATCGCCTCCAGGTTGATGATGCCGAACGGCTCATACACCGACGGGCAGCAGAAGACGCGCGCATGGCTGTAGAGTTGAATCGCCTCCGCCTTCGTCACCATCTTTTCGATCCACACCACGCGCGGATTCACGCGCCGCGCCTCCGCCACTTTCTGCCGCATCTCGGTGGCAATCTCCGGCGTGTCCGGCGCGCCCGCACACAGCACCACCTGCGTATTGCGTGGCAAATAGCGGATGGCCTCAACCAGATGCGTGACGCCCTTCTGCCGAGTGATGCGACCCACAAACAGCACATACGGCACTGCCGGATCAACGCCATATTCTGTCAGCGCGGCTGTGTCGCTCGTTTTTTGATACTCGGCAAGATCGATACCGTTGTAGATGACATGAATTTTTTCCGGAGCAACTTCCGGGTACGCGCGCAGAATGTCGGCCTTCGTCCCTTTGGAAACTGCGATCACCGCGTCCGCGTCGAGGATCGCCGTCCGCTCCATCCACGAACTCATCGCGTAGCCGCTGCCAAGCTGCTCGGCTTTCCAGGCACGCAGCGGCTCCAGGCTGTGGGTCGTCAGAACAAATGGAATGTTGAAGAGTTTCTTGGCAAGAAATCCCGCCATCGAGACATACCAGGTATGCGTATGCACGATGTCGATCGCAGAAAGTGTCTTGACCTGCGCCAGATTCAGGCTCATCGCTTCCAGCGCGGTCGCAAACTTCTCCTGCGTTCCCTGTAGCAGTTCCGCCCAGGGTTCAGCGCCGCGCACATGCAGGTTGCCCTCGTCGAGCTTTTGATTGCCCCAGCAATGGACTTCCACTTCAATCTTCTTCGCCAGTTCGCGGCTCAGATATTCGACATGTACTCCAGCACCGCCGTAGACGTGGGGCGGATACTCGCGCGTCATCAGTCCTACTCGCAATGCTGTTCTCCTCTGGAAGCGTTATTCTAGTCACAGCCTGCGCGCGCGGCAAACACAGGTATCCTACACCGTAGCCCCTTGCATGATTGGGTCATCCCGACCGAAGTTCGCTTCGCAGAGGCGAGCGGGCAAAGTGGAGGGACCTGCGTTTTGTTTCAAACAAAATTATTCTCGACAGATGTCCCAGAGAAAACCTAAGCTCGGCCAGAATTTTCTTACCGATCCCAATGCCCGCCAGCGCATCGTGGAGGCGCTCGGCGACATCTCCGTCAGCACCGTGCTCGAAATAGGCCCGGGGCGCGGCGCGCTCACCGACTTGTTGGTGAAACGCGCACGCCATCTCATCGCGGTCGAGCTGGACCGCGCTCTGGCCCCACGCTTGACGGAAACATGGAAGCACGCCAGCCACGTACGCATCCTGCAAGCAGACATTCTGGAACTTGAACTCGCCAGCCTGTCGAGCGCAGTGGATTTGTCCTTTACAGGCCCACTGATTGTCGTCGGAAACCTTCCCTACTACATCACATCCGACATTCTGCTGCGCCTGTTTGCGCAGGTGGCATCGATTGCGCGGGCGGTAGTGATGGTGCAGGATGAGGTCGCGGACCGCCTCGCGGCCAAATGCGGCGTCAGCGAATATGGCCTGCTCTCCGCAACCGCGCAGATGCATGCGCGGGTGGAGAAACTCTTCGTATTGCCGCCAGAGGCCTTCTCGCCGCCGCCGGGGGTCAACTCCGCAGTCGTCCGCCTGGAGATGCGCCCGCGCTTTGAGGAAATGTACGTCGAGCGCAGCGCCTTCCTACGCTTCCTGCAAATCTGTTTTCGTCAAAAACGGAAAATGCTCCTCAACAATTTGAAGAGCGCCGGTATTTGGGAGCCTTCAGCGATTCTGGCTGCGCTGGAAAGAGCGCGGATCAACCCGGCAATTCGCGCAGAGGCCGTTCCGCTCGAAGCCATGGCGCAGCTTTACCGCGCACTGCACATGTCAAGCTGAGACCTTAAGACGTTTTCACCACGAAAAAGCAAAAGCCGGTGGCTGCCCATCGGCTTCTGCATGTCGCATTCGAGGTTGAAGCTTGCAAATCTAGTGGCCACCGCCGTGTCCACCACCGCCGCCGCCACCATGACCGCCGCCACCGCCTCCGCCGTGGAACCCACCACCACCGCCGCCCATACTGCCACCATGGAAACTACCCCCAGCGCTATGGAAGGACGAATGCGCGCCGCCAAAGCTACCGCGTGAGCCAAAGGAAGTGTGTTGGCCGAAGGCCCCGCGATTCATCGTTCCAAATGCATGCCCATTAAAGGAACCGTTGCGGGCCACGGTAAATGCCCCGCCGCGCGCACCGGAATAGGGGCCGCGCATCGTGCCGACCGACCCGCCCGTCCGCGACTGTACTCCGCCCGTGCCCCGCATGCCAGTACTGCGCACGCCGCCAATCCCAGCGTTGCGGCTCAGGATGGCAGAACGAACACCGCCTGGGAATGCATGCGTGGGATAGTTGTTATAAAGTGCTGCATTCCGCACCGGCACATGCACGCCAGCCATGTCAGACCGAAGTGGTGCGATCTTCGTGCCATTGAATGTGATGGAGTGCGGAGTAAAGACAGCACCATGCCCCACCACGCCAGTTCGATTGGCCGCATTCAGCATGGAAGCTGGCGGATGTCCAACCGGTACAAAAGACCTGGATGGCTGGCCACCTTTTACACCAGTCTGAAAGTTTCTGGGAGGAGCAGGCGCGCGGTAACCGGCTGGGCCACCATACACGTTGGTGTAGGGGTAATAACCGCCACCCCCATAACCGTACCCGTAACCACCGCCGTAGCCATAGCCGAGTCCGCCAAAGCCGTACGCGCCCGGCATCCATCCCCAGCCAAATCCGCCGATGTAGGACCACATCCCATAATGAAAGGGCAACCATCCCCACGGATAGCCGGAGACCCACGAATATCCCATCCCCATGCCCATGTTCGCCCAGCCGCCATAGCCGTAAGGATCAAACCCTGGGCCCATGCCGCCCGGCTGCCAGACCATGCCGTAGCCCGGCAACGGATACCAGCCACCGTAGGCATCCAGGTCGCCCCAGCCATACCCAAGCAGACTGCCCATGGGCGCTCCGCCGCCGCCCTGCTGCGTGCGAGCGGGGGTCTGGTTTTCAGCCTCTTTTGCGGCTTCCTCGTCGCGCTGGTCGTTCCACTGGTCGAATCCATTGGGAATGATTCCATCGGCAAGGGTGTATTTCGTGCTGCCAGAAGGTTGAAACTGGATCGTCTGCCCCTGCTTAACGTCGGCAAGATAATCGTTCGCGCTCCCATGGACGTTCACTCCACCGTCGATCACTGCCAGGTTCGCCGGATTGGCCGTCATATCAATCCGAAAGGTGCTGTTGACCGCCGGTTGAACCGTCCGATTCTGAAACAAGACCTTGTATGGCGTGCTCGGATCGCTGCGGAGTTCGTAATAGATCAATCCAGAAAGCTGGTCAATGGTGGTCTTCAGCGTCCCGTCCGCTGTGGTTTCCAGCTTGTCGATATTCAGCGAACTATTCGGTGTGATCCGGGTCACGCTGCCATCTTCAAATTCAATCTCCGCTCTGCCGTCGGTCCCAGTATTGATGCGCGAACCTTGAATGATAGGCATATTCATCACTGCGTGGGAAAACACTGTCTGGTTTCCACGCAAAATTTCCACGTCCCCTTCGACATCGCTCAAACGCACGGTGCGGATGGCCAGAGGTGTAGGCCCACCGGCATTGGGCTGAGCTTGCACGGAAGATTGGGATGGGGATTGTGGTTGCGGAGGAGTCACCACGGACCCACCATTGTCCGGCGTTGTATTCTGCGCGTGGGCAAGCGCGGTAAAAACAAAAAAGCTGGCAGCCATGGCCAGCAGTGCGGTCCCGGTCATACGTTGAAAAAATCCTGAACGTATTGGGGATTGAGCAACTGGGCTGGTTATAACGTCCCGTAGATGAATGGTCCCATACTGAATCTTCCGCATGGCGAACTCCTTGCAAACATCATTTGACCACGAGCGGGTCACTTTCGTTAGATGGCTTTCGCAGTTTTTTTGCGGCGGATGAAAATGGTTTTGCCGGTACTCCCTGGGCCAACGCCGTCTGCGCGTGGTGAAGATGGCAAATTGCGATGGCCAGCGCATCGGAGGCGTCCATCGACTCTGGCGGCGCGGACAAATGCAGGAGCCGCGTGACCATAAACTGCACCTGCTGTTTGTCGGCCATCCCATAGCCGGAAACGGCGGACTTGACGGCCAGCGGAGCGTATTCCGCAATAGGCAGCTTGCAGGTGGCGGCTGCCAGCAGCGCCACGCCGCGCACCTGCCCCAGCTTCAATGCGGTCTTCGTATTGGCCGCATGAAAGACTTCTTCGACGGCCACCACGTCTGGCTGGTGCTCCGCCATCAACTCCATCAGTCGCGTATACACAATGGTCAGGCGATGCGGGAGGCTGTCCCGCTTCAAAAGATGGATTGCGCCATGCGCCACGGCTTGCAGTTCGCTCCGAGCGTCTGTTTGCACCACGCCGTAACCGGTCCACTCGGTGCCGCAGTCGATCCCCAGAACTCTCATGGCTTCCTTGCGCGTTTACCTGAATCGGCTTGTCATCCCAACCGCAATGGAGGGACCTGCGTTTCAGCAAATCTCGAACAAATTCATGAAACAGGACATCAGCGGGAAATCCCTTCCAAGGGGGATGACGCCGTGGCGTAAAGTTTGCGCGGCATGCGTCCGGCGCAATATGCCTGTCGGCCCGCCAGGATGGCGTGCTGCATGGCTTCGGCCATCAGTACCGGGTCGTCGGCCAGCGCAATGCCAGAGTTCATCAGCACCGCGTCCGCGCCCAGCTCCATCGCCAGAGCCGCATCGGAAGCCGTCCCCACGCCCGCATCCACGATCAGCGGGACCTCCGTAATGAGTTCTCGCAGAATCCGCAAATTCGCCACATTTTGAATCCCCAGACCGCTGCCAATCGGCGCGCCGAGAGGCATCACCGCAGCCGCGCCAGCGTCAATCAATTTCTTTGCAACTACAATGTCATCCGACGTATAGGGAAGAACGGTAAAGCCTTCTTTCACCAGTACGCTGGTCGCTTCCACGGTCGCCAGAACATCGGGATAGAGCGTCCGCTGATCCCCTATCACCTCGATCTTCACCCAATTCGACAGGCCGACTTCCCTGCCCAATCGCGCGGCGCGGATGGCCTCCTCAGCGGTGTAACATCCGGCGGTGTTGGGGAGCAAAAAATAGCGCTGCGGATCGATAAAGTCGAGCAGGCTCTCCTTGCTGCGGTCCAGGTTCACGCGCCGCACCGCGACCGTCACCATCTCCGCACCGGAGGCCTCGATGGCCCGCTGCATCTCCGCCCCGTCCTTATACTTTCCTGTGCCGACAATCAGGCGCGACTGAAAGGCCTTCCCCGCAATGACAAGAGGTTCCATATATGTATTGTAGTGCGCCTGTGGTTCCGCGCTAAATATCTTCGCATCTACAATTCAGCTAGCAGGATGGCCCTTTGAGTTTTTACATTCGATTCTCATACGTGATAAACGCGAGGACAAAGAATGTTTGATGATGCCCAGATTATTCAGGCGACTGAGCTAACTCGCACACGTATTTCTGAAATGGAAATAGAAGTTTCTGCGCTGAAGATTTACCCGAGAAAAAATGAGCCTTACGACTGGGTCGCATTGTTAATGATTTCCAAAGCCTTCGCACTTTCGCGGGCGATTTTGGTGCTCATGGAAAATGGGTTCCCCGACGAAGCATTCGGTCTCTCTCGTTCTCTTGTCGAATGTAGCTTTACGATGCGCTTTATCACAGCCGATCCTGAGAAGCGTGACGAACGTGCGAGAGGGTTTTTGATTTATGGCAAATATGAGAAAGCGTATTGGTTCGAGAAAATATTAGACCCCGCGCTAAAAGAGGAGGCAGAAAAGTTCCTCAGAGAAGCCGGAATTGATCTTGCTGAGACTGATTCTAAAAAGGCAGACGGCCGATGGGCCCGTGAATTGGGACGTAGTTCACTCACTTACAAGGCCGCAACTTGCGACCATCCGTTAGATGGCGATACCAATACCCCTCAACGACGCGAGCATCATTATGCAATTCACTACCATGGACCCTCCGCCTTTGTGCATTGCACGGAACCGTCTCTTGCAAATTACATGCACGAGACCGGCGTTCAATTCTGCGTCGCACAACCCTCCCAGCAAGAAGATGCAACAGCACGCAAATGCTTTCTTCCCCTTTGTGTAGATCTCTACTGCGTGGTTAGGTACGCAATGTTTGGGTTTCAGATTCCGAGCGTTAAATTGACGGAACTGGGTCCGAAATTCATCGAGATACTGAATGCCCTTGAGAATTCGCGATGACTTTGCAAAAACCAACGGCCTGCCGTCTTCAATAAGACGACAGGCCGTGGCCGGTGAGTGGTTGGATTGACTGGAGGCGTCCCCGCAGGTGGGCCTCGACGTATTGCTTGCGACCGTCAGGACTGGCGTTGGACGCCCGCTAAGCCCCAGTCACCTCACGTAAGCTGCTACAACTTCCTTCAATATTTTTCATTCTTTGGATCGCCCTCCTTTCCCGTGTACGGATACTATGGCGCGTTGGCCAGCGAGCCGTCAAGTGCATGTGCGACGCGAACAAAAAAGTTGTTGAGTCTGCTATGGTTTGGAACAAGTCTGGATGCATGTTTTTTTAAGGAAGAAACGTTGCGCCTGGTAAGCCGACTTCTGTTGCTGCTCTTTTTTTCCAGCGTGCTGCTGACCATGTCCGCGGCGGCGCAGACCATCCGCGTCGATATCATGCCGGGACACGCAACCAACCGCTTCATACCCAATCAAACGCTGGGCGCAGGCATCGACCGTATTCCCGTTGCGGCCATCGACAAGGACATCGATCCCGCCACGATCCAACAGGTGCTGGCAGCAGGCTGGCAGCCCATCACCTATCGGCAGAATACGGAACTGTCCGTCGAGGCGTGGCACTGGAACCCGAACGGCGCATGGAGCGATCCCCGCGGCAAAGGCTACTTCACCGGCTCGTCCACGTCTGCCACGATGATTCGTCACTCGTATGGGTACGAATTGCCCCATCGCGGCTTTACACGCAATGACGGCGTGGACATCAGTGGATATTCCCGACTCACCGACGGCGACCGGAGCACGTACTGGAAGAGCAATCCCTACCTGACCCGCCGTTTTACCGGCGAAGAGGACGTGCTCCATCCGCAATGGATCCTGCTCGATCTCGCTTCGTTGCAGCGCGCCGATGCCATCCGTGTTGCATGGGCCGAGCCCTACGCAAAGAATTTTGCCATCCAATACTGGACCGGCCTCGACCCGATTCGCTATCCGACGCTCGGCATCTGGCAGACCTTTCCTCACGGCGTCGTGCAGGAGGGCAGTGGCGGCACGCAGACGATTCGTGTCGCCGATGCGCCCTTCCCTGTCCGCTTCGTACGGATATGGATGACAAAATCTTCCAACACCTGCGACTCGCACGGCGCTGCCGATCCGCGCAATTGCGTCGGCTACGCGATTCGCGAACTGTACTTCGGCACGGTAACGCCGGACGGAGAATTTCACGACATCGTTCGCCACACGCCGGACCAGGAGCAGACAGCGACCCTCTGCTCCTCGGTCGACCCATGGCATGCACCATCGGACCTGAAAAATACTCGCCAGGCGCAGATGGGGTTCGACCTCTTCTTTACCAGCGGAGTCACCCGTGGATTGCCCGCGATGGTTCCGGTGGCAATGATCTACGACACGCCCGACAACGCTGCCGCCGAGATCGCTTATCTCGAAGCGCGAAAATATCCCATCTCCTATGTGGAGATGGGTGAGGAGGCGGATGGCCAGTACATGTCGCCAGAAGATTATGCAGCGTTATACCTCCAATGGGCAACGGCGCTGCATAAGGTGGACCCCGCGCTGAAGCTCGGCGGGCCATCGTTCCAGGGGACAAATGCCGACATCCTCACCTGGCCGGACGCCAATGGTAACGCTTCCTGGTTCACTCGCTTTCTGAACTATCTGCGCAGTCATCACCGGCTCGATGACCTTGCGTTTTTTTCGTTTGAGCATTACCCCTACACGCCCTGCCAAATTCCATGGAGCAGCCTGTACGAAGAGCCTGCGTTGGTCAGCCACATTGTCCAAGTCTGGCGAGAGGACGGCCTGCCCGCCAAGACCCCCATGTTCATTACCGAGTCGAACCTGTCCGCCGCAGCCACCGAGACATACATGGACATCTTCTCCGGCCTGTGGCTCGCGGACTATATCGGCTCCTTTCTGAATGCCGGAGGCAACGCCGTGTATTACTTCCATGACCTGCCTTTGCAAATCGAGCGCGGCTGCAATGGCTCGCTGGGAACCTTCGGCATGTTCACCGTGGATGCGAATTACAAAATTCAACAACTGCTGGCGCAGTTCTTTGCCAGCCAACTCATCAATCGGGAGTGGGTGCAGCCGGGCGACAAGGTGAATCGCGCGTATGCCGCGACCAGCGACATTCAGGACGGGGCGGGAAATACTTTAGTGACGGCCTATGCACTGCATCGCCCCGACGGGCAGTGGGCACTGATGATTGTCAATAAAGATCAGGAGAATGCCCACAAAGTCCGCATCGTCTTCGCCGGTCAGGGCCAGACACAAGAATCTTTTTCCGGGCCGGTCCAAATCTCCATTTTTGGAAAGGCGCAGTATGCGTGGCATCCTGTGGGTCTTTTGCCCATGGCGCACGGCGATTCAACCAATCTGGCGATGCAACCCGCTTATCCCGTTGGCGTGGCCAGGCCAGACGGCCCCATTTTGCACGCAACCCAAACCGCCAACAGCACCACGCGGTATGACCTGCCTCCGGCCTCCATTGTTGTGGTACGCGGCGTAGTACAAAATGTACCTCAGTAGTCGATGTATGAAAGCAGATTTACAGATACTGATTTCAAAAATAGGGTGAGTCATTCTGAGCGCAGCGAAGAATCCAGAGGGTGATGGCGACGCAGCCCAGGCCAGTATTGTCTAGATTCTTCACTCGCTACGCGGAGCCTGCCCTGAGCGGAGTCGAAGGGTTCAGAATGACTCTGCTTGTCATCGAGCTACACGAACCATCAATCCGCTGTAATTAACTACAAAAAATTGGCTGCGCATTCCAACCCGCGAGGTTCGTGGCAATATGCCAACAAGAAACCGGCGAACGCAATCCCATTTTGAAACGCCTGTTTCCCGTTTGAGAGACCACTTCGGATGCAAAGTGTATAAAATTTAAAAATTGTTTGATTTACTGTTGCAATGGATCGTGGAATGGTGCCAAGGAAGCCGGAATACACTGCGTTTCTGGCCCGCTCTGGCAGTAGACTCAATATGTGTTGCGCGAGCCAATAGCATCTCAAATTGAACCCCTCAGTCGCTGGAGATTGCCCATCAACTTTCATCCGGAGCAGTTGACAGGCACAATTGACGCATTCACGACGGAATTGTATGCGTCGCTGGAGCAGGACCCCAGGCACGGCGCAGCGGCGCGCGCTCTTTCAACCCACCAACTCCGTCTTCTGCAACAGGCGCAGAAAAACCATCTTCAGTACCTTCTAAGTCCCCACCTGGACCCAAAGCAGTGGCAGGAAGCTGCGCATCACATGGGCCGGGAGCAATATCGGCATCATGTCCTTCCCGATTGGCCCTCCAAAATCTATCAATCGTATGCGTGTCATTTGGTCTGGCACCTGGATACTCTGCACCTTTCCGCGGAGGAACGCTGGCAGTTGTTGTCGCTGATGATAGGCCGCCTGCTTCACGATCTTTCCATGCAGACGGCCGCGTATTCCCAGGAACAGGAATCTGCGCACCGTCTGCGCGAACTGCCATTCCAGCTCGATCGTCTGCTGTTATTGGTGACTTCTATCGATATGCTTTATCCCTGCCTGGCGGAATTTCTCCTTAAAACGGTCGCCATCGATGGCCTCTGGCTGGGAACTCCCAGCCAGGATGGGACGATACATCACGCATTTGTCTGTGGCGATGGTGTCACCGAATATCTGGCTGGGAACGTGATCCACTTGCGCGAAAATTTGCACAGCCCTTTATTGCGCAGTTGGAAAACAGGAGAACCTGAATATACAAACAACTGGGCCGATCCCGACGATCCCGGTCTAACAGCGTTCTGGCGGGAGCGCGGCCTGCGTTTCGGCTGGCGCTCCTCCTGCGCGGTACCTGTCACCGGCAGCGCGGGCCAGCGCGACATCCTCGTTCTGTACAGCAAGCGGATAAATTTCTTTGCACAGCCGGAGATGCGCCAGCTTGTCGCCCATCTGCATGCATTGCTCAGCATTGCGCTGGAGCGGCTTCGCCTGATGGAGTCTCTGCAACAAAAACAGCAGACTCTGTCGCTTTATAAGACCGCGATGGACGCCTCCGCCAACGGCATTCTCATCGCGGACGCAACGGTCAGCGATCTTCCCATCCTATACGTCAACCCCGCTTTTGAACGTATCACTGGCTATACCCAGGAAGAGTCCTTAGGAAAGAACTGCCGCTTTCTGCAGGGCACGGACACAGCCCAGCCGCAACTCGACGTTCTCCGCGAGGCTTTGCGCAAGGGTGAACCATGTGCCGTGGAGGTAAAGAATTATCGCAAGAACGGCAGTATGTTCTGGAACTCTCTCACCATTGCTCCGGTCCGCGACGATGCTGGCAGCATCGCGCATTTTATCGGCATTCAGAACGACATCACAAACCTCAAGACCGCCCTGGCCAGGGACGCACGCACCAACGCGCTGTACCGCGCTTTGATGGGTACGGCGGAGCTGGTGGTCCGCGCCCAGAACGAGCGCGAACTGCTGGACGATCTCTGCCATCTGCTGGTGGAAAGCGCCTTGTTCCCCTACGTCTGGATCGGCAAGCCGAATGCATCGGGGGACATAGAAGTACTCTCACTATTCAGTACGATCCAATCCACGGAATACTGGTATCGGCCCAACGTACACACGGACGATGAAAATCGCATCCTTACCGTCCGCGCATGGCGTCGTTCCCAGTTGCAGTACACCAACGATCGGCTGACCGATCCTGAATATCCTGTCATCCAGAATTTTTATCGTGAACATGGGTTGCACGCCACAGCGGTGGTCCCCTTGTACCGCGATGGCGAACTTTGGGCGTTGCTCACGCTGCTGTCGCATGAAGCGAACATCTTCAATACGGAACTGCTCGAACTGCTCGAACAGATTGGACGTCTGGTCGGTCATGGCCTGGATTCCCTCGATCTGCGGCAAATTTTGGACGAGGAGCGTCAGCATCAGGCGTGGCTGGCGCGGCATGATTCTCTGACCGACATTTTGAATCGCCGCGGCCTGATGGAGCGGCTGGAAGAGTCCGTCGCGCGCACGCGCCGTCATAAAAGCCTGCTGGCTGTCGCTGCGATGGACCTGGATGGATTTAAGGTCGTCAACGATCTGCACGGTCATCCAGCCGGCGACCTGGTGCTGCGGACCATCGCCGAACGTCTCCAGTCCAGCTTGCGCCAGACCGATGCAGTGGGCCGTATGGGCGGCGACGAGTTCGTCCTGATCCTGGAAGACCTGGAGCAGGAGGAAGATCTCGCCATTATGCTGGCCCGGGTGCAGGCAGCGGTGGAAAGCCCGATCCAACTCTCCAACGGACGCACCACGGCCGTGCGTACCAGCATCGGCGTGACCATTTTTCCGCAGGACGATGCTCCCCCGGAGCAACTGCTGCGCCATGCCGATCGCGCGCTCTATTCGCTCAAGGAAGACAAAGAAGAACCGGAGCAGCGCTGGATGTTGTTTCAGGCGCAGGCGGACGAACGAAAATCCTTCCGGCAGAAGGCCATCCTTGCGCTCTTCCGCGCGGGCAGCATCCGGGTCCATTACCAGCCTGTCATCAACCTGCAGACCGGAAAGGTCGCCGGCGTCGAAGCACTGGCGCGGCTGGCGGACAAGGACAACAACCTTTTAATGCCGGGGGAATTTCTTCCGCAACTGAGCGCCTCCGATCTGACGACTCTGACGCATCGGGTGTTGGCGCAGAGCATTCAGGACCTGCAACTTATCGACAAGATCGGTTTTTGCCTGAACGTAGGCATCAATTTAGAACCGAGCACGCTGGCAGACCCCAAAGCAATCGATGATCTCAGCCGCCAGATTGAAAGCAGCGGGCTCGGGCCCAGCCGCATCGTCCTGGAATTGCTGGAGCGCGCCGATACGTTGTCTGTGGCCGGTACGAAGCAGGCGCTCCGGGATTTGAAAGCAAGCGGTGCGCGCATCGCCCTCGATGACGTCGGGAGTGCATATTCCTCCTTGCTGCGAGTAAAAGAATTGCCTGTGGATGTCATCAAACTGGACCGCTCGTTCGTAACTGGCCTGGAGCAACACCCCAGACAACTTCGTTTCCTCATGAACCTGGTGCACATGGTGCAGTCCCTGGGACTCGATCTGGTGGTGGAAGGGGTGGAATCCAACGCAACCAGCGATGCGTTGGCCGCTTTTGGCGCGCGCTTCGCCCAGGGGTATTGCATCGGCAGGCCCATGGATTTGGCCGGACTGCTCCAGTGGCTAAAACAGCATAAGCCTGTGCCATGGACAAAACCCACGTCCCTACTCGGGGCAGTTGCGCTCCAGTTGAGCGGTCTGGACGCCGTCGCGAGAATCCTGCCGCAGCGCCCAGCCTATTTGAATTACATGCCGGACTGCGATGCGGACAAAGATTGCCTGATCGGAACACAAATGAATGCATTGGGTGCGCCCGCCTCACGGATGGCAGAGGCGCATCGCGCCTGGCACGCAACTCTGGCTTCCGCCTGCCGCCAATCCGGCGGAATCGTCACTCCCGCCGACTTTGAGACGGCCCGCATCGCGTATGAAGAAGAACTGTTCCAGGCTGTGCTGGATGCTCCTCCATCACAGGAATAATTTTTCTGTCCCGCCGACGCGATTGCATACACTGACTGGAATGAACTCTTCTTTCCCCGCTTCTCAAGACGTACTATGGCTGCGCGCTGCACTCGACCAGGCGCAGTTGGCGCAGGCTGCCGGAGAAGTGCCGGTCGGCGCGCTGATTCTCGGTCCCGAAGGCAACGTCCTGGCGCGTGGCCAGAACCGCGTAATCCGCGACCATGATCCCACCGCGCATGCTGAGATTGTCGCGCTGCGTGCCGCCGGAGAGGCCCTCGGCAACTATCGGTTGGAAGGCTGCACGCTCTATGTCACGCTGGAACCTTGTGCCATGTGTGCCGGGTCGATGATGCACGCGCGGATCGCACGACTGGTCTTCGGCACCTTTGATCCCAAGGCGGGCGCAGTCGGCAGCGTGCTCGATGTCCTGAATCATTCGCGCCTGAACCATCGAATGGAAGTCACCAGCGGCGTTCTGGCCGAAGAATGCGGCGACCTGCTGCGCCGCTTTTTTCAAGACCGCAGGTAATTATTTACCAAAGTTTGTCATCCCGACCGAAGGGCCGCAGTGGAGGGACCTGCGATTGTTTTATGGATCAATAGACAAACCGCAGGTTTCTCGACTCGCATCCTACGGCTGCTCGCTCGAAATGACATATCTTTTTGCAGTACGGCAATCCATCAATCTGCCCTAATCCTTCACTCGCACCGTGGGCGTGACCGACATGCCCGGACGCAGTAAGTGGTCGCTGTTTTCCTTCAGGTTGGTAAAGTCCAGACGGACCGGAATCCTCTGCACGACCTTGACGTAGTTGCCGGTCGCATTTTCCGGTGGAAACAGGCTCAGCATGGAGCCGGTCGCGCCGCCAATCTGCGTCACCTTCGCGTGATACGTGCGGCCCCCGTAAGCATCCACCTTCACCGTCACCAACTGGCCGACGCGCATGTGGTCCAGTTGCGTCTCCTTAAAGTTGGCCGTGATCCACACGTTGCGCAGCGGAACCAGCGTCATCAAAGTCTGCCCGGAGCTGACGTTCTGTCCCACCTGCGCCGTCTTCTTGTTCACGATGCCGGTGTCCGGCGCAATGATTTTGGTATAGCTCAGGTTGAGCCGGTCTGTTTCCAGCGATGCCTCGGCCTGCTGCACCTGCGCCGCCGCAGCATCGGCCTTCGCTCTCTGCGCGGCCACCTGCTTCGGCCCAGTCCCGGCGGAGTTGTAATTGGCACGCGCCGTGGCCAGCTTATCGTTCGCCACGCGAACCTGGTCCTGCGCGCCCAGCAGGTTCGCCTGCGCTTCCGCCAGTTGCGCCTTCATGCTCGCCGCAGTGGCCACGACAGCGTCGAATTGTTGTTTGGAGACGACATCGCGCTTGACCAGCGGCGTGTAGCGTTCCAGATCGAGCTGGGCCTTGGTATTATTCGCCTCCGCTGCCAGGACCTGCGCCTGCGCCGCATCCAACTGCTTTTCCGACTGCGCAATTGTGGCCAGCGCGCCACGAACATCTGCGCTCGTGGAACTCAGCATCGCTCCGGTCGAGATGGTCGTGATCGGCACATTGGCCAGCGCGGCCTCATAGTTGGCCTTGGCAGTCGCCAGGTTCGCTTCTCCCTGGTCGAGCGCCGCCTGCGCATCTCGCGGGTCGATGTCCACCAACACCTGCCCTTTTTGCACCTGCTGATTGTCCTCGACATTCACCTTGACGATATAGCCCTTGACGCGCGCGCTGATCTGCACCAGGTTGCCATCGACCTGCGCATCATCTGTGTCCTCGTAATACGTCGAGTGCCACCAGAACAACGCCACAGCGATCACCACCAGCACCACCGCGCCGATAATGATGAAGCGCTTGCGCTCCGGCGGCGTGGCGTGGCGCAGCTCGGTTTCGTCGGCGTGCTCGCCATTCCTGCCTAAAGGTTTCTTGGTTTCGTCCAAATCCGTCCTCGTCGTTTCGGGCTGTTGTTGTGTTTCTTCCGGTCTCAATTCCGCCACGGTTTCTATCCTCCGAGATATGCCTTGTACTGTGTCTGCGCCACGCCAACCGCGCGCGCCAATGAAAGCCGGGCCACGTTCAACTGATACAGGCTGCTGACGTATTGGTCGTCCGCCTGCGCGACGGAGGACTGCGCCTGCGAAACCGCCAGATTGTCCGAAACGCCAGCCTGGAAGCGGTCCTGCGCCTCCTTTAACGTCTCATTCGCCAAGTCTACGTTGCTGCGCGAGACGGTCACCAGTTGCTCCGCCGCCTGAATGTCCAGGATCGCGTCCTTCACGTCGGCCCGGATCTGGCCTTCCATATCGTTCAACTGCGCGCGTTTTTGCCGGAGCTGGGCATCCGCAATGCGTGCATCGCCACGTAGTTTTCCTTCTTCAAAAATTGGGCCACTGGCCTCGCCGGTCGCATCCAGCGTGGCGTAGGAGTTGGACGGATTCACGCCGATCTCTCCATAGTCCACTTCCGCCGTCAGCGCGGGCAGCCTTTCCGCATGCGCAGCGGACAAAGATTTCTCCGCCGCCTGCACCTGCTCCTGCATGGCCTTTAGATCGCTACGATTTTTCAGCGCTTCCGCCATGGCCTGCTCCACACTTGGTGTGGCCGTTTGCGAATAGGGGGTGGCGTCCGTCAATTCAAATTTCTGGTCTAGCGGCAGGCCAATCACGCGCGCCAGGGCGATGCGGTCTTTTTGATACTCGTTTCTGGTGGCAATCAACGACTGCTCCTGTGTTTGATAGTCCACGCGGGCGCGCAGTTCGTCCAGCCTGGGCGACACTCCATTGCGATGATTTTCGATCGCCTGATTCAGGGAAACGCTGGAGGTCTTTACCTGCGCCTCCACCGAGGCGACCCGCGCCGCATCCGCCAGGCATAACAGGTACGCATTGCCGACCGTCAGCACCACCAGGTCTGCGGAATCCTTTGCCGAGAGCTTGCTGGCCGCAAAATTGTGCTTGGCCGCCAGATAGTTTTGCAGCGACGAAACGTTCAGCACCGACTGGTCCAGCCGCGCGCGAAAATCCGTATATCCATACGGCCCGATCACTGCCGGAAAACCGGGAATCCGCAAGCCTTCGGCCTGCAGGTTCACTTGTGCAACAGAGTCCTGCACCGTGCCGGTCACGGTCGGCAGCAGGGCCTGCAGTTCCTGTAACTTTGCGCCCCCGGCGCTCTGCACACCGGTATTTTGCAGAATCGCGCCAAGATTGTTCTTCAATCCCATGCGGATGGCATCGTCGAGCGAAAGCGGCATCACGCCAGGCGTAGCTTTCCGCTCGACCACGCTGCCGTGATAGGAATTGGCCGACGATGTCTGCCCGAAGGCAACAGTGGGGACAATCGGCATCGCCGCGGCAAATATCACAGAAAAAAACAGGCCATGGCGCAAAGGTCTTTTGAGAAACATTCGCATTCTTTCCCAGATCGATTGCGGACTTAGCCGCGTGCTGACATATATATATGAAACAGTAGATGATGCACTGAAGCCAAGAGTTGAAAAACTTTTCAGATTTCTTGCAAAATCCTTTTCCCTCTCATCTTCAGTACCGCCCATGGGATGCCCAGCCTGAAAATTCGGCGTCGAGCAAATGCGCGAAGGGGCTTCGTCCATGATACCGGATCGAATTCCTGCAACCGCTTTTTACATTCCGCTCATGGCATGTCTGCTACCCTCAGTCGTCGAGATTTGAGACACTGACAGGGAGCACGGGAAGATGAGCTGGTACGCATGGCGCTAACAAGTCGGCAATCCCCACCCAAAAATACTCGATATTTCAGCCGCGATGAGTCCTGGCTCGACTTTAACCGGAGGGTCCTGGAAGAAGCGGAGAAGGACTCCAACCCGCTGCTGGAGCGCGTCAAATTTCTCGCCATTACCGCTAGCAATCTGGATGAGTTCTTCGAGATTCGCGTCGCTGGCATCCTGCAGCGCATTGAAGATGGTTACAACGAGCCGGGACCGGACCTGCTGACGCCGCAGCAGACTCTGGACCGCCTAGCCAAAGAAACGCATGCCTTTGTGTCCGACCAGTACACCTGCTGGAACCGGCAACTTTTGCCCGCGCTGGCACACGCCGGAATTCGCATGCGGGCGTGGAAGGACCTGACCGACGAACAGCGCGAGTATGCGATTCGCTTCTATCAGAGCGAAGTCGATCCGCTGCTCACGCCGATCACAATTGACCCAGCGCACCCGTTCCCGCGCGTGTTGAATAAAGCGCTCTGTCTGGCGCTGCTGCTGCACCGCAAACGCAAGACGGCCGCCAGCCCGGTGCTAGGCGTAGTGACTGTTCCGCGCGCGTTGCCCCGGCTGGTTTCCTTGCCCGCCACCAACGGCCATACGGACTATATTTTTTTGCATGACCTGATCGAGTCGCAGGCGGCGGCCATGTTTCGCGGTCACGAGATTTTGTCGCGCGCCGCCTTTCGCGTCACCCGCAACAGCAACCTTTATCTGCAGGAGGAAGAAACACGCAGCCTGCTGGAGAGCGTGCGAACTGAGCTGCACAATCGCCGCAAAGGCGATGCCGTGCGGCTGGAGATTGAAAGCGACGCCGCGCCGGAGATTGTCGAACGACTGCGCGCGAACTTTGAACTCGACGATTTTCAGGTCTTCTACACCGACGGACCGGTAAACCTTTCGCGCCTGATGAATCTCTATACAAAGTCGGCGCGGCCAGAACTCCAATATCCGCCGTTCGTGGCGCGCGGACTGCGGCTGCATCGCGAATCCGCCAACCTCTTCGATGAAATTCGCCGTGGAGATATCCTGCTTCACCATCCCTACGATTCCTATGACACAGTCGTAGAGTTTATCCGCGCCGCCGCCGAAGACCCGGCGGTGCTTTCCATCAAGCAGACGCTCTATCGCACCAGCGCCAATTCGCCCATTTTTCAGGCGCTGCGCGAGGCCGCGCAAAGCAAAGAGGTCACGGTCGTCGTCGAATTGATGGCGCGCTTCGATGAGGCGTCGAACATCCGTTGGGCGCGCGATCTGGAAGACGCCGGCGTTCAGGTCTTCCACGGCATCGTCGGCCTGAAAACCCACTGCAAGCTGGCCCTACTTGTGCGCCGTGACCCGGAAAATGGAGCGGTGCGGCAATATGCGCATCTCGGCACGGGCAACTACAACGCGGAGACTGCGCTCTTCTACACCGACCTCAGCCTGCTGACGGCGAACCCAATCCTGACCAGCGCCGTCCACAGCGTCTTCAATTATTTGACGGCCCACGCGGAATCCGACGAGTACCATCCACTGCTGGTCGCGCCGTTGAACCTGGCCGAGGGCTTTGCGCAACACATCCATCGCGAAGCGCAGCATGCCGCCGAAGGGCGTCCAGCGCACATCATCGCGAAGATGAATTCCCTGCTCGATCAAAGCATCATCGACGCCCTATATGCAGCCTCGCAATCCGGCGTGCAGATTGACCTGATCGTTCGCGGCATCTGCGCGCTGCGGCCCTGTGTAAAAGGGCTGAGCGAAAATATCCGTGTGCGGTCGATCGTCGGGCGGTTTCTCGAACACAGCCGCATCTTTTATTTCCAGAATGGCGGCGACGAAGAAATCTTTTCGGGTAGCGCCGACTGGATGCCGCGCAACCTGTTCGAGCGCTGCGAGGTAGTCTTCCCGGTGCTCGACCCGCAGTTGCGGCAGCGCATTCGCGATGAAATTCTGGCAGCGTATCTGGCCGACAATGCGCAGGCCCGCTTCCTGCTGCCCTCCGGCGAGTATGTCCACGCCAGCCAGCAGCCCGGAAAAACGCAGCCCGCATTCCAGGCGCAGGAATTTCTGATTCGTCTGGCCGAAGGCAAGGTCACCAGCCAGGAGATCCCCGCACCGCAGGAAGTAATCTCCCCGACGAAGCCCATAGGAAAGAAAGCTGCCATCGCATTGGCGGACCGTCGCAAGCCTGCGAAAAATACTCTTCTGAATGAAGCGGAACGAAAAGATGCATTTTCTGGAAAACAATCGCAAAATGCGGAAGCCTGAACCTTCATCGCTGCGTCGAATATTGTAAGAGAGCGTGGTGAATCACCATTGATCCAGCAAAGTTGTCATCCCGACCGCAGTGGAGGGACCTGCGTTGCAGCCATAAAGTGAAATGAAGCAGAGAATAGTTCCAATCGATTTCCGCGGCAAATAAAATCACCGCCCACAGGAAACAAGCGTGCCGACGACCGTTTCACCCGCCATTTCATCTACTACAGATCGTGCCGCCGCTGCCCGCTCGACGCGTCCGCTCTGGGTCTGGTGGCACTTTTTCAGTCTGGACGCGCCCACGGTTGCCGTGCTGTGGTGCTGGTTTTTCGCCGCCACATTCGGGCTGAGTCTGCGCTGGGTGGCCTTGCCGGCGCTGGCCCTCGGCACCTGGTGCGTCTATGTCGCGGACCGCCTGCTGGACGGCTGGCGCTCCGCGGAAACCACACTGCTGCGTGATCGCCACTGGTTTTATCTGCAACATCGTAGAGCGTTCCTGGTTGCGTGGGCGCTCGCGGCCATCCCGCTGGCCTATCTGGTTCTGCTGCGCGTGCACCCTTCCGTGCGGAACGATGACATTCTCCTCTGCCTGATCGGCGTGGCGTATTTTCTGTTGATTCATGGACGGAACAACGAATTGAGCGCACGAAATCCGTCGCGCTGGTTTTCAAAAGAATTGGCGGTCGGTTTTCTGTTCGCTATTGCCACGGCCGTGCCGACATGGACGCGGCTCCGCGCAGATTCAGTGGCAGACCTAAGCGTAGACCGAGGAATTCTCGCCGCCGCCGTCTTCACCTTCGGCGCGGCCTGCTGGCTCAACTGCGTGGCCATTCAGGTCTGGGAGGACGCCGAAGCCAGGCATGAAGAAACGTACGCAATCCTGTCGAACGCTGGGCACCAGCAAAACGCAGCCCAGTCGAAACTCACCGCATTTCTGGGCAGGCATTTGACAGGTTTCGCGCTCGCGGTCGGCTCGCTCGGCCTCTGCCTGACATGCGCCACTGCGAAGCGTGGCCTGTGGCCGCCGTTTGCCGCAGTCACGCTGAGCGCTGTTCTGTTCCTTTTATTGATCCAAAACAGCCATCGCTTCCGCGCGCTGACCTTGCGCATTGCTGCCGATGCTGCGCTGCTGACGCCGCTGTTATTTTTTCTGCGTGTGCGGTAAATGGCGCGTACAAAATCTTCCAATACTGACGCGCCGAATTTCGATCCGCTGGCCCGCGCCTATCGCTGGATGGAATACCTCAGCTTCGGCCCCATGCTGGAGCGTTGCCGATTTCATTTTCTGCAGCAATGCGTTCATGCACGCCACGCCCTCATTCTTGGCGATGGAGATGGCCGTTTCACTGCGCGCCTGTTCGCGGCAAATCCTGGTGTCCAAGTCACTGCCGTCGATGCCAGCGCAGCCATGCTGGCGACGTTGCGTTGCCGCGTCGAGCGCATCAGCCCGCAAGCCAGTGCGCGACTTCAGACCATCCACGCCGATCTGCGGAGATTCACTCCCATCGAGGGTCCATACGATCTGGTTGTTTCCCACTTCTTTCTCGACTGCCTTACTGACGAAGAAGTTGACGGTTTGATCGAGCGCATCGCACCGCATCTCACCGCAGACGCAACCTGGCTCATCTCGGAATTTACAATTCCCGGCAAAGGCTGGCAGCGTCCCGTTGCCCGGCTTCTGATTCGCTTCTTATATTTCGCTTTTTCACGGATAACGGGCCTGCGCGTACAACAAATTTCCGACTACGGTGCTGCGTTGGGCCGTCATGGTTTTTATCGCAGCGAGCAAGGCCAATTTCTGGCCAGAATTTTGACCGCAGAACTATTGAAAATAAATAATTTATAGAAATTATATAATGTCTAACATTATGATTTTAAGATTGTCCGGAACTGCCATCGGCGGTGGGCCTTCCCCTCTTGCATCTAAACTTGCAATAGGTGCAATCGCCGAACAACGGCTGCGCTGAATGATATTTTGGAATTCTTTGGATGGATTATGAATGTCTACATACTGCGCCATGCGAGCGCAGGGCAGCGCAAGTCAAACCCTCTACTAGACCACAAGCGTCCCCTCGATAAAGAAGGCAAGCAGCAATGCATCCTGCTAGGCCAGGTGCTCAACAGCCTCAAGCTGCAATTCGACTGCGTGATTTCCAGTCCGCTGAAACGCGCTCTGCAAACTGCTGCGCTGGTAGGGACGGAAACCGGATACGAAAAGAAGATTCAGCTTTCCAAGGCCCTGGCCCCTGATGGCACATGGAGCGATTTTCAACATCTTCTCGATGGGCTGGCCGGGTTTGAAGAGGTCCTGATCGTCGGCCACAACCCGAACCTACCGGAGTTTTTGAATCGTCTGCTCTGCCCCGCAGCTTCGGGGTCGATCTTACGACTTCGCAAAGGCGCCATCGCCGCGCTCGATTTGCAACGCGGGCCAGCCAGGCTCCAATGGGTGCTAGATCCGCGCGTGCTGCGCGCCGTTCAAGCCAACGCAACCAAAAAATCGCGCGCGAAAACCTCTCGAAAGTAGCTGGCTTCTTTTCGCAGCGACCACAATTCCAGGTCCGCGCGGATCTTTCCCGGTCTCAATTCGATGGTTACGCTCTTGGGCGTGACATGGATGCGGACGCGTAACAGGTCTGTGGATTTGTCCTGGTGCAGCGCCACGGCCATGCGCAGCAACACCGCGGCGCGGCGCACATACGCATGCTGCTCCAGAGGAATGCTGCGCATTACGCGGTCCCCCGGCGCAGGCCTCGATTTTCCCAGGTAGCGTGTAATCGCGGAAACAATCAGCCGCTGCTCCGGAGTAAATCCATACAGTTCCGAGTTGGCGACAATGTACTGGGTGTGGCGATGATGCCCTTGATAGTTCATGAATTTTCCGACGGAGTGCATCATGGCCGCTGCTTTGAGCCACAGCTTGTACTCCGCTGGCAACTGATGCACTTTTTTCAAATCATCGAAAAACTGCCCGACGTGTTGCACGACCGGTTCCTGACGTTTCGGATCGACACCGTAGTGGCGGCACAGTTCCAGCACGCTGGCCCATCGCTCCTGCTCAAAATGCTGGTGGGCGGAGGTGTGTGTGTCGCCTTCGGCAAGCATCAGCGCCAGAACGCCGTCGCGCAGGCCCATCGGAGAATAGCGAAAGCCGGGCAGATGCAGCCGCTCCAGCAACTCCGCATAGACGTGCGCGCCCGCAACGATGATCTCCGAACGCTTGGGCCCGATCCCTGGGACCGCATTGCGCTGTGTCACCGACATCCGCTTCAATTTATCGGCCAGTTTGCGGACTGCGGTCGTCGGTGTGCGTACGCCTAATTTGTTGCTGGGCACTGCCTTCGCGCCTGTCTTGTCACCGGCCTTGGTGATGGCCTGCGCGGCTGCGGACAATGCGGCCGCCGTGCCCGACGTTGCGATTACGGTCGCCACGCGCTCGCCGCCGATTCTCTGCTCGGCGCGCCGTAGCTCGCGACGGATGAAGTCCTGCATGCGCGTCACTTCTTCCGGTGTCGGCGGATCGCGACGAAGAAATTCCCGCGTCAGCCGGACCGCACCTAAGGGAAGGCTGACCATCTCGCGGATCGCCGCATGCTCGGAAAAAATAATCTCGCAACTGCCGCCGCCGAGGTCCACCAGAAAGCAGCGTCCCCGCGCGGTCGGCTCGTTCGAGACCACTCCCAGATGGATCAGGCGGCCTTCTTCAAGGCCGGAAATAATCTCCACCTTCCATCCCGTCGCGGATTTGACCCAGGCATGAAAGGCATGCTGATTGCGCGCATCGCGAAGCGCGCTGGTCGCCACCACGCGCAGCTTATCCACGGCGTGCGCCTGCACCGCGCGATGAAAACGCCGCAGCGCGCGGATTGTGTTCGCCATCGACTCCGGCGATACCACTCCGCTTTCAAACACGCTTTCGCCCAACCGCGTGATCTCGCGATCTTCGTGCAACGTCCGCAGGCGGTGATTGCGCACGGCGGCAATCTTCAGCCGGACGGAATTGGAGCCGATATCGACAGCGGCGTAGGTCGTCATCTCAGGAACTCGAACAGTGCCCACGAATGCAAACTTACACGAACGCCGCCGCAAAGTGGGCGAAGAATGGACTGCTATCCTAACTTTGTTTGTTTTTTATGCGCATGAGACCTCCGCACGCTCCTGTAGTTTTCGATCCAGATGCGCCGCGCGCATCCGGCGACTTCCCTCTCTCGCGACGTGCGGAGTGGCTGCTGATCCTCACCATTTTTTTGGCCGTATACTTCGCGGCGCTGTTTGCGCCCTCCCTGCTGGACGACGCCGACGCGACCCACGCGCAGGCCGCGCAACATATCGCGCTCACCGGCCACTGGGTCACGCTGAGAGTCGATGGCATTCGCTATCTGGAAAAGCCGCCTCTGCCATACTGGCTGGTCGCCGTCGATTACAAAATCTTCGGCTTCAACTCCTTCGCGACACATCTGCCGGAGGCGCTGGCGGCCCTGGGCTGCGCCATCCTCGCGCTGCTGTGGGGACGGCGCGCGTACAGTGAACGCGCGGCCTTCTACGCGGCGCTCGCGTTTCTCACCTCGATTGGCGTATTTTTATTCACCCGCTATTTCATTCCTGAGTCGATCCTGACGCTGCTGGTCGCACTTGGCCTGTATTTATTTCTCACAGGGCTGGAAGACCGCAAGCCCGCGCGTCTCTACGCCACCTACGCTTTGCTGGCGCTGGCCATGCTCGCCAAAGGTTTGATTGCGCCAGTGTTTTTTCTAGGCGGAATTATCCCCTATTTGCTGCTCACCGGCCAGTGGCGACGCTGGCGAGAATTTCGTCTGCTGACCGGGACGCTGCTGTTCCTGTTGATTGCCGCGCCGTGGCACATTCTGGCCGGACTGCACAATCCCGACCACGGCCATCCCGTCGGCAACATTCCAACGCCAGGAAATGTTCACGGATTTTTTTATTTCTACTTCATCAACGAGCACGTCCTGCGCTTCCTCGGCAGGCGCTACCCACACGACTACAACAAGCTGCCCGGCTATCTGTTCTGGGGACTGCATCTGGTGTGGCTTTTTCCGTGGAGCCTTTTCTGGCCCGCAACTCTCTATGCCGCGTGGCGCAAACATCGGGCGGATGGCAAAGACTTTGCATGGAAACGATGCCGAGACCTGGACTTTGCCGGGAAGACTACCCTGCTGCTCGCGTTGTACGCCGCGTTTATCCTGTTCTTCTTCTCACTTTCGACCAACCAGGAGTACTACACCTATCCGGCCTACTTCCCATTGCTGCTTTTGACGGCCATGGCGCTGGCGAAGCTCGAAATGGACCTGAGCACCGAACCGGCCACAGAACGGCGTATTGACATGCGCTGGCTTACGGGCGCGCATGCCCTGTTTGCGCTCGTTGGCCTGGGCGCGGCGATTGCGTTGGGATACGGACTGTGGGCCTCGCGGCATCTGCCGTATGTTTTCGATATTGGGGCGTTGCTGGCGCATCGCGATGTCGGAGGCTATTCACTTTCCATGTCCCATTTCTTCGACCTGACCGGGCCGTCGTTTGCCGCGCTCCGCCTGCCTGCGGCGTTGGCTGCGATTACGTTTCTGATTGGCCCAAGCGTGGCCTGGTGGATGCGTGTGCATCAACAACACCTGCGCGCCACCTTCACCACCGCGATGACGGCC
Source organism: Acidobacteriaceae bacterium (assembly GCA_027306695.1). Lineage (GTDB taxonomy): Bacteria > Acidobacteriota > Terriglobia > Terriglobales > Acidobacteriaceae > JAKAAZ01. The sequence goes on along the minus strand of DAHUZH010000004.1, from coordinate 22,448 downwards.
GCTATGTTCCTGGTCGCCGCGCACATCGCCTACGCGCGATTTGAGCCGATGCTTTCCTCCCGCACCATGGCCAATACTATTAACGAACTCGCGGCCCCCAACGATGTGCTTGTCCTTTACGGAGATCAGTCCTATGGTTCATCGATTATTTTTTATACGCAGCGGCGCGCGTTGCTGGTGAATGGGCGGACAACATCCATGCTGTGGGGATCGGACTATCCCGACGCTCCGCACATTTTTCTGGATGACGCGCAGATCTTGGCGATGTGGGGACACGGGCCGCGTAAATTTCTCTTCGTTCCACCGGATTACCGCCAGCACGTCGAGAATTTACTCGGCAAGCATAGCTATCTGGTGCAGGAACTTTCTGATAAAGAATTATTGACCGACCGACCGCTTACGCTACCGCAAAACTGACAGCATGCTGTCGTCCTGACAATCTTCCGTCATCGGGTCCGGTGTCTCCTCGGGAATCTTTAACCAGCCTTGCCCCTTGAGCCGCGTCAATATCTCCTGCTCCGCGATGAGCGCGGTCAAGCACGCCAGATAGGCGATCAGTTCTCCGAAGATTCTGGTTTCAATCAGGATGCCATAAAAGAACATAAGGCCGAACCACGCTGGAAGCGTCCACAGCCAAATACGAAGTATGGGGTCCTGAATGGAGCGGCGAAAGAGAAAAATGACTGGGAACATATAGCAGCCCGCGCCCAGCATCTGCGGCCACGACAACGGCAACAGCACCAGCCCCAGGTTGACGAAAAGACGCCAGGAAAACTCCGACGAATTCTGCCGGAAGACCCAGCCCACCCATACATGCCAAGCCAGCCAAGCAGCGGCAAGCGGCGCGACCACAACCCAGATTCTCAGGTCGCGCAGACGCCGCCAATCGATACTGCTATCGCTAGCCGGACCATTTCGCGCCAGATATGCCAGAACATAGAACAGCAAGAGAAAAAGGGTCGTTTCACGATTGATCGTCCCCACCAGGAATAAAGCGGCAAACAGGGCTGGATGATGGCGAAAATAGATCAGATACAGGCCGGCGGAAAAAAACAGCAGGCTGGGGAAATCGTAGTAGTAGCGCAGGTTCTGCATCGTATGCAGCATGTAGGTCGTTACACACATCGCCAGCACCAGCGGATAGATCCAGAAAACCAGCAGCCGCTCCTTCGAGCTGGCCTGGTAGATTCGCGTCGCGATGACCCCAGTTAGGACGACACAAGCGATGTCCACGCAAATCTGCAGGATGGTTTCAGGTGCAATGGCGTAAGGCATGACCCATGGCGCGATTTTTTTCATCGCATTCACCATCGCGATGCACGCGGCGCTATGATGCGACCAGCGCAGCAGAAACATCATCATCAGGCGACCTTGAAAGGGCATGCGGTCTACGCCGTGTTCATACCGCCATCGGTACATATATAAAGAGACGTGGCCCAGGTAATACCAGGTGATCTGCACCGTCGCCAGAAAATACAGGGCTTTTGCCAGCGGCCCAAATTTTTCGCGTTTCGTTTGCACATCGTGAGGCATCATTGTTTTGCGTTCCCTGTCTTTTCAAAAAGTATGGCGGTGTCGTCTGCATAATCGATCTTCCATCCTGGAGTGTGTTCCAGCAGATAACTGACCGGGGACTTCTTTCTGAACAGCACATAGCGAATGGAATACTTGTCGAGCACACCCAGGCTGCCGCGTAATTGCGTCAGATCCAGATAAGCCTTGAAGACGCCGTTGCGCTCGAAAACATCGATGCGGGAATCGACGAACACGGGAATTTGCCGCACATTCCATATCAAATACCCGCCCCAGAGAAAGTCGTTCAAGACATTTCCCTGGGGATGAAAATTATGTAGATATGTCTGCGCATGGACGGGGTACTGGCTGGCTTCGGCGGCGATCAATTTCCGGTCAGTGGGAAATTTCAGGCAGACGGCAACTACGCATATCAGCAGGACGCCAGCATTCAGCCACGGCTTATCGCGTTCGGCACGGTACGGCGGGACCCACCCACGCAGATCGTTGGCAAGAAATGGAAGAATCAAAATGGCTGCCAGAAACAAAAAGCGTGAATAGGTAAAACTGGCATAGGTTCCCAGCAGCACGAAGGTCAGTTCATGCAGCCACCATCGCCTTCGCCGGACTAGTTGCAGAACGATGGCGCCGGCCAGCATGGCCAGCACGATCTTTCCTCGGACAGAATGAAAATCCAGACTTCGCCATTCCAGGACATTCGCAATGTTCAGTTTCTGATGGAAGGCCAGGTCGAACGGATAGGCCACCAGCCGCCAGCCGTAGGGATTCACAAACAGCGCGAGTAGCGAGAGCGCTGCAACCCACGCCAGCTTGCGCATCTGAGGTGCGCTCCAGCGCGTGGCATCGATCGACCCCCATGTCCCTTCCACGCAGCCAGAGAGCGCAAACAGTCCCAGCAGCACCAGCCCAATGAGCCAGGAGCCGTGGGTGTTGACCCACAAAAGAAAAATAAATGGGAGTGCGACGGTGAAGTCGCGCCCCTCGCAAAAGCGATACAGAATGGCCAGTTCCACGACAAGAAATATCCAGCCGAACAGCAGCGTGCGCGGGCCGAAGGAAACCGTCGCCAGAAAGATGGCAAGGAAGGAAACCAGAAACGCGGCCTTCACATTCCGCGACTGCATCGTGGCCAGACCGAAAACACCCAGCAGTATGGCCGAGATGGCGGCATACATGACAAAGAAAACTCCGCGTGGACCGAACCAGCGCCAGGCAAGGTAATACGGAATCTCCGCCAGCCATTCATGGTCCATCCACGGCTTGCCGTGGGTGGTGAAGGAATAAAGGTCCTGGCGAAGAAAAGCGTGATGCTGCAGTTGATACTGGGCGTTGCGCAGATGCCAGCCCAAATCGGGATCGGCAATGGTTTTCGGAAGCACGAGAAAGACGATGGCGGCCAGTAGAACGGCAAGTAGAGCGGGAAAGCTGGATAGCTTCTCAAGAAATTTCCGCGAACGCCGATACTTTGAATACGTGTCCTTTACTGTAATTACGCAAGTAACCATCGGGGTGGAGAATTCCTCGTTTTGCCTGGGATCGCTGTTGCAAGCTATTACGGAAGTTATCGGCAACAGGACAAAAAATCATTACCGGAATCGATGGCTTCCGTGAGAAATTCAGAGAATTCTGGGGGCCTCGCGGAGCGGAAGAAGAAGAAAAGGTGCGGACAATGAATCGACGGACGCGGCAAAAAGACATTCGCAATGACGGCGGTCAAAGCCTGCTGGAGACCGCATTGTTCCTGCCGCTCCTAATTCTGCTGGTCGTCGCCGCCGTGGACTTCGGCTATTTTTTTATCGTCGCCGCGAACCTGAGTTCGTCCGCGCGCAATGCCGCGGAGTATTCCATACAAGGCTATGAATCGCCGGGGCAGAGCAGCCTGCCCGCCGCCGGGCCAATCTCCAGCATTACTTCGGTGGCGGCGCTGGCCGTCAGCGATCTCTCCAGCCTGGCCAGTTCCTCGACGACCACGACGGTGCAGGTCTGCTCCAAAGAGATCGGCGTGACCAGCAACAATATGACGACGCTATGCGACAGCTACGGGCCGAGTGGGGCCTCGTACACGCCGGGCACGGACCCGGAAGCGCCGACTTTTCTGTTGAACCGCGTGGACGTGACCTATACCGTGCAGCCGCCAATTCCACTCAGCTTCTTTTCCTATTCGCTGGTCCCGTCGCTCAAATTCCACCGTCAGGTTTCCATGCGGGTGTTGGATTAAATGAGGCATTCCAATCCATCGCGAAGACTGTTACTGCACACGCAGTCCCTGCTGCGCCGAAGACGCTTTCTACGCTCCGACGACGGGTCGTTACTCGTGGAAGCGGCGCTGGCGTTGCTGGTGGCGCTGCCCATGGTCTTCTGGCTGTTTGAAATGTGCATGCTCACTTATACCTACAGCGTGCTGGGAGACGCGGCGCGGCAGGGCGTGCGGTATGCCATTGTGCATGGGACGGACAGCACCAATTGCAGCGGACCCAGCAGCGGTTGCTCGGACTCGTCCGGCGCAAACGTGGTGGCGGTGGTCAAAAGCGCGGCCTCTTACTCGTTTCACAACATCTCGCAAATGGCGGTGCAGGTGACGTATCCCGACGCCAGCTCCAGTCCGCCCTCCAGGGTGAACATTGCAATTACGTACACCTATGTGCCGTACATCCAGCTTCCCGGCATCGTCCATACCATTCAACTCAGCGCGCAGGGACGCATTACTTACTAGGACATGCAGCCAAACAGAAAAACCCGACTGCTACCGCGCGCTGGCACTGCCGAAGGCCACGAGTCCGGACAGATGCTCGTCTCCCTGCTGTTGATGCTGGCCCTGTTTCTATTGGCCATCGTTGGCTTCGCCGTCGATTTGACGAACCTCTGGTTCCATCGCCAGGCGGAGCAGTCTGCCGCAGATGCGGCCTGCCAAGCGGGCGCGCTGGATATGTCCGGGCTGGTGGCCGGTTTGTCGCTGCCGAACATGGGTTTCACTCCGGGAACCAATGGAAGCTGTAGCGCCAATCCCGACGGGACCATCTGCTTTTATGCGAATGCGAATGGGTACAATGGGGCCGGTCTGAACACCAACACGACCTCCAACTCGGTTGCCTGGACCTTCCCTACTTCCGTTCCAGGTACAACTGCGCCGCCGTCCTCGATCACCAGCTACCCATTTCTAAAGGTGACAGTGACGGAAAACGTAAAGACGCATTTCCTGTTCACGCTGAATGGGACCCGATATCAGCAAGTCGCCGCTTCGTGTACCTGCGGGCTGGTGCAGGAGAAAGAGGCCGCGCCGGTGCTCGTGCTGAGTCCCACGGCGTATGGCGCCTTCACCTACAGTGGAGGAGGAGCGTTGAACATTGTGGGCGGACCGCAACGCGCGCTTCAGGTCAACTCCAGCAGCACAACTGCCATCGACTGCCAGCCATCCGGCATCATTAACACCAGTGCGGGAGGACCGAAAGGCACAGGCTCCGACGTGGCGACCGTGGGCGGACCGACGAAAGCACCGACGCAATGCTGGGGCGGCGGCTTTAACGGCGGGACAACGGGAACGTGGGCAGGAGGGGTATTTCCCATCAGCGATCCATATGCGGGTGTCAGCACACCGTTGTCCGTGAAGTCGATCACACCAGCCAGCGGATTGAATGGAGCTTCCGTGCAAAAAGCCCAGAGCCTATCGATAGCGGGGCAAGATGGCTGCCCCGACACCAGCAATCCTTGCATTGAGATGTCGCCAGGCTACTATCCCAACGGCATCCGAACCAACGGCTATCAAACCTACATTTTTCTACCCGGCATTTATTACATGGGTAATTCGCTGAATGCAGGCGGCAGCGCCACGCTGCGGATGGCGACACCTTGCAAACCGAGCTGCAGTCCGCTTTCCAGCAGCGTGGGCCAGCAGACGGACGGCGTGATGTTCTATTTCTATTCTGGATCGGTCGATATCCACGGATGTTCCGGCTGTTCCAACTCATTGATTCCAGTGCCGTCCACATCTTTGACCTGCGATGGAAGCGCGCCGAGCACGGCCCTGAACATGCCCAACACTCTAAATGGGAATGTACTGTGGGGGCAGTGTGCGACCAATGGAACCTATTGGGACGCTGGCGGCGACACCAGCGATTCCCGTGGCAGTCCGGGCAGTCGCGGAATCCTGATGTATCAGGACCACGCGAACACCATCCAACCCACATTTACCGGTTCTGGGGCCTTGTCTTTTTCTGGCGCGCTCTATTTCCACTCCACCAGCTACTCCGATGTCTTTAGTTTGACTGGCGGCTCCAGCAGCGGCACGTTCGTGCTGGGCGAGGTTGTGGCCGACCAGATCAGCCTGACAGGCAGTGGAATCCTCAATCTGGCGTTGAATCCGGCGCCCTCCGTGTATCTGCTGAAAGTCGGCATGCTGCAATAGGGGCGGTTGCCAAAGACAGATGTACAGATGTTGGGACGCCAAAATAACTGCTCGTCATTCTGAGCGCAGCGAAGAATCTTGGCATTGGCTTTTCGATTGAAATACAGAGATTCTTCGCTACGCTCAGAATGACGGTTCGTTAATTGCGCAATCTAGTTCGACAACTGAAACTTTCGTTTCGCTCAGCAAAACACTTGCCTTTTTTCCATTACAGTATTCGCGAATTCAGCCGATTACTTCCTTAAGAGAGAACCCAGTAGCTCTTCAGATTCGTTACTTTCGTACCTGGCAGTAACTATGAATTCGGTTACGAAATACACGAAACTGAGTAGGATTCATTGCACAGAACACTTGCCAGACGGCCTTCATTCTCCCCACGGGAATTACCTCCGGGATGACGGCATGTCTGGCAAAAACTATCAAGAGCAAAGGAGAAACACAATGACAAACTTGAAAGAAATTCTTATCCGCCTGGTGAAAGAAGATTCCGGTCAGGACTTGATCGAATACGCACTCGTTGCGGCTTTGATCGGCCTGGGCGCCGTTGGCACCATGAAAAGCCTCGGCAGCATCATCGGCACAGCCTTCAGCACCGTTGGAAGCACCCTGACCAGTGCGATGTAAGCAGGGACACCTCGCACAAAACAGGCTCCCTAGTTTCACCGACAACCCGTAGAGGCATGGAAAACGGTCCGACAGCCATGTACCCGTCTCCATGCTTTTACGGTCTGAATTTTCTCTGGAAACGCGCAGACGTTGCAGAGACAAGAAGAATCTTGCAAGCACGATAACCGCATTTTTTGAGTTGCCCGCTTATTTTGCCTTGGTGATCTCGATGAAATTTTTGTTCCCTGAGTATATGTACCTGACGTGCGCGTCAGTGTGCGCCACGATCGGCGCGGTGTATGACCTGCGGACGCGGCGTATTCCAAATCTTCTGACGGCCTCCTCCCTGATCTTTGGCCTGCTGCTCCATCTCGCTGTGGGTGGATGGAAGCCGATGGGCATGGCGGCCCTTGCCGGGCTTGCGGGCGGCGCGGTTTTTTTTATTTTCTTCGTCATTGGCGGCATGGGCGCGGGAGACATCAAGTTGATGGCGGCCGTCGCCTGCATTGCGGGGTTTGGGCATCTCATGGAGATTTTCGTCGCCACGGCGCTGATGGGTGGAGTGTTCGCTCTTGTACTTGCAATCTCTCATGGGCGGCTGAAAGCCACGCTGATGAATGTGGGTGCGCTGATGCAGCACCATGCCATGGCTGGCTTGCGGCCGCATCCTGAACTTCATGTATTGAATTCCAATACACTGCGGCTGCCGTATGCGACGGCGATCACCGCTGGATGCTGGACCACATTGCTGGCGCGGACTGTACTGAGGTAAAGCGATGGCGAAACGCAGGTTGACCACCGCTTTTCTGATTGCCCTGGTGATCTCTGGGGTATGCACACTTCTGCTCAGCAAAAAAATGCATGTGCATGGGCAGGAGCCAGTGCGGAAACAGAGATACCTCGCCGCGGCGTTGCCGTTGCAGGCGGGAGAAGTGTTGAAGCCCGAAAGTCTCAAGCTGGTCGATTGGCCGGCGTCGGTCCCGTTGCAAGGCGCGTTTCTCAAGCCGCAGGACCTGGTCGGGCGCGCGGTGATGTATCCGCTGGCGGCGAACGAACCTATTCTAGACCGCGACCTGGCCATCCCCGGCATGGGTCTGACGGTGAAGATTCCCGAGGGAATGCGGGCGCTGGCGCTGCGCTCGGATGAAGTGGTCGGCGTGGCTGGATTTCTTTTTCCCGGCTCCCATGTGGATGTACTGGTGACGTATCGCTCCGACAAAACTCCCGAGCCGACGACGGCGACGGTCCTGCAGGACGCCATAGTGCTGGCGGCGGGACATCAGGTGGAACCCGACCCGGATGGCAAGCCGGCCACAGTGAATGTCGTCACACTGCTGGTGAAGCCAGACGATGCCGAGCGGGTGGTGCTGGCGAGCACCCAGGGCAGCATTCATTTCGTGCTGCGCAACAGTACGGACCGCAGCCAGGTGCAGGACCCGCCGGTGGAACTCTCTCAACTCATCGCAGGCGGAGATGTAAAGCGTCTTGGCCCCGGACACAAGGGGATGGTGCGGGCCAAACCCTACGTGGTCGAAACGGTGATGGGGACCAAACAGAGTGCTACCAGCTTTTAGCGGGATTTTTGAATGAACCGGTTTGCTATTGGGTCGACAACCTTGAAGACAAACACTCCAATTCGTCGCGGTCTCCACTTCGCCGCTCTCCTGCTGTCGCTGAGCCTGGCGAGTGCGGGGCCGGTCCGCGCGCAGGCCCATGTGGCTACAGCCTCTTTGTCCGCGGCGGGAGCGCCTTTTCTCGCCAGCCTTCCCTCCGGCGATACAGTGCGGAGCAATGGCGCTGCAACAAACCTCCATCTGATCATCGGCCATTCCATTTTCTTGAAAAGCGCCGACCGGCTGCGCAGGGTCTATGTCAGCGACCCGACAGTGCTTCAATCGCTGACCTCCAGCCCCAATGAGGTGGTGGTGACGGCGAAGGCCCCCGGAGTGAGCAGCCTCGCGTTGTGGGACAATGCCGGGCACACCGTGCTGTATACAGTGTCGGCGGACTTGGACGTGGAGGCGCTGCGCCAGTCCATGGCGCAAGCGCTGCCTGGGGAGGATGTTCGCATCCAGTCCCAGGAAGGGCGCGTATATCTGTCCGGCATAGTGCTCGGCGACGATGCATACAAGCAGGCGGCGAAGCTGGCGGCATTTTACTCGAAAGACGTGGTCAATTCTTTGTTCGTGACCCAGCTACACAGCAAGCAAGTGCAGTTGAAGGTACGTATTGCTGAAGTGGACCGTACGAAACTGGACCAGTATGGCTTCAATTTTTTCAGCAATGGCAGAAATACGTCCAGTGTTTCGACCGGTCAATATAGCAGCGTCAGTCCCCTGTTGAACGGATCGCAATCCATAATGGCGGTCAGCAATCCCCTGAACCTGTTTCTGTACAACTCCAAGCTGAACATCGGCATGACGATCGCCGATCTGGAAGCGAAGAACATCCTGCAGATCCTTGCCGAGCCAACCATTACGGCGATGAGCGGGCATCAGGCCAGCTTTCTTTCCGGCGGCGAGTTCCCTTATCCAGTCATTCAGGGCGGCGCGGGAAACTTCGCCTCGGTCACGATCATGTTCCAGCCCTATGGCGTCAAGCTCCAGTTCACGCCGACCGTCAACCCGGATGGCAGCATTCAGTTGAAGGTCAATCCAGAGGTCAGCGCGCTCGACTATACCAATGCCGTCACTATCTCCGGGTACACCGTCCCAGCCATTTCCACGCGGCGCGCGGACACGGAGGTGGAATTGAAGAGCGGCGAGAGCTTCAGTATCTCGGGGCTGCTCGACCACCGAACCACGGTGCTGCTGAGCAAAGTTCCAGGCATTGGAAATGTTCCGGTCCTGGGGGAACTGTTTAAGTCCAAGAACAACTCGCACTCGGTGGAAGAACTGGTGGTGATCGTGACCGCCACGGTGGTCGATCCGCTGCATGAAAATGTGCAGCCTGTGACGCCGAAGATGTCGATCCCCAACATGCGAGTGGCCCCTTTCGACCAGTCCGTGAATCCGATTTCCACAAAGGCAAAGAAAAAGTGAGACAGCAGGCATTTCACGCAGCAGGAGCAAAATTTTCGTGATCATGAAGCACCACAACACGGGCCCGGCAAGATTCACAGTCTTCACCGTCTGCACGGACGAGGAAACGGTCGCCAATGTCATGGATGGGTGCGCCTACGCCTCGGACACCGAATTTGCCGGAGAGTTTCACGACTACATTGGCCGCAACAAGCGTCCGCAATTTTCCCAGCGGGTCAAAGACAGCGGGGCCTGCATCGCCATTATCGATTTCGACCGCAACCCGGAGCAGGCAATCGTAACGACGGAGGTTCTGCATCAGCTTTTCCCGGGAAAAATCGCCACCGTCGCCATCTCCACGCGAAACGACTCCGATCTTCTGTTGCAGGCGATGAGGGCGGGCTGCACCGAATTTTTGTCGCGGCCTTTCGACCTGATTCAATACACCGAAACCATCGTCCGGCTGCAGGCGCGGTTCGCCGCCATGTCCTCCGACACCCCGAAAAACGCGGGCAACATCATCTCATTTTTCGGGGTAAAGGGAGGCGTGGGGACCACTACGCTGGCCGTCTATCTGTCCACGTTTCTGGTCCGACAGCACCGCAAGAAGACGCTGCTGATCGACCACCACCATCAGCTCGGGCATGTGTGTCTGTATCTTGGGCTGAAAGAAAATCCGTACTACTTCGATGAACTGATGCGCAATGTGGACCGGCTCGATGTGGAACTGCTGGCCGGTTTTCTAACCCATCATCCCAGCGGCCTGGATGTGCTTCCGTCGCCCGACACCTGTGCCGTCCGATACAACGGCAATCCCCATGAAATGGACACGGTGCTGGAATTTCTGCGCAGCCAGTACGACTATGTGTTGCTGGATTCCTCGCTCGAATATCAGGATGTGAACTCGGCGATCGTCGAAAGCTCCGATGAAGTCTACCTGGTCTCCACGCCCGATGTGGCGGCCTTGCGCGACCTTTCGCGTCATGTGGAGAACTTCGGTCTCGACGAGGCCGCAGCCAATAAGCTGCATATTGCCGTCAATCGTTCTTCCTCCAACGATGCCGTCAGTTCGCAGCAGGTGGAAAACGCCGTGCGCTTTCCTGTTTCCGTGACTATCCCCAACAATTACGCGGAACTGGTGCGCGCCATCAACGCGGGCGAACCCATTTCTCCCCAGCGACGCTCGGAGTTCACGACCCAAATCAGCAAGTGGGCCAACAAGCTGGTGCAGGCCCATTCCACGCCGGATGCGGAAACGCCGAAACGCAAGCGTTTTGCTTTCTGGAAATGAATTTTAACCGTCTCAACGTAACTCGGAGGTAGCACCGTGGCGGATGCCCTGATTTCTATGAGTTTGCCGGAACGTACGGCCCTTGCGGCCGTACCGTTGCCGAAATCTGTCTCGCTGAATACGCAGCAGGAAATTAAATCGGCGGTACATCATGAGCTGCTTAAGCGAATGGACCTGGAAAAGCTGGCGTTCATCCAGGAGAACCGCGCTGCGCGGCTCCAGCTTCTGGGCCTGATCCAGCAACTGATCGGCGAACAGGGCGTGCCGCTGAGCGCAGTGGAACGCGACCGGCTGGCCAAGGAAGTGATGGATGAAGTCTTCGGGCTGGGCCCGCTGGAGCCATTGTTGCAGGACCCGACCGTCAGCGACATCCTGGTCAACACCTCTGACACCGTCTACGTCGAGCGCCGGGGCATGCTGGAAAAAACCAATGTCGTGTTCAAAGACGACACCCACCTGATGCACATCATCGACAAGATCGTCTCTGCCGTTGGCCGGCGTATCGACGAGTCCTCGCCGATGGTCGACGCGCGCCTGAAAGACGGCTCCCGCGTGAACATCATCATTCCGCCGCTGGCCGTGGACGGCCCCATTCTGTCGATCCGGCGCTTCGGCAGCATCCCGCTGAATGCCGACGACCTGGTACGCAACCGCGCGCTGACGCCGCAGATGCTGGAGACGCTGAAAGGCGCTGTGCGCGCCCGGCTGAACATTGTGGTTTCCGGCGGGACCGGCGCGGGGAAAACGACACTGCTGAATGTGCTGTCAAGTTTTATTTCAGAACGCGAGCGGATCGTGACCATTGAAGATTCCGCCGAGTTGCAGCTTAAGCAGGACCATGTGGTTCGGCTGGAATGCAGACCGCCGAATGTGGAAGGGCGCGGCGCGATACGGCAGCGCGAGCTGGTCATCAACGCTCTCAGAATGCGGCCCGACCGCATTGTCCTGGGCGAGGTACGCGGAGAAGAAGCGCTCGACATGTTGCAGGCGATGAACACGGGCCACGATGGCTCCATTACGACGATCCACGCCAACAATCCGCGCGAGGCGATTTCGCGAATCGAAACAATGGCCATGATGGGAAACATCGCGTTGCCGGAAAAGGCCATTCGGCAACAGATTGCCGCCGCTGTCCATGTGATTGTGCAAGTGTCCCGTATGAGCGATGGGGCCCGGCGCATTACCCATGTCAGCGAGATTACCGGCACCAGCGGAGAAGTCATCAGCATGCAGGACATTTTCCTGTTCGAGAAACAGGGCCTCGGAGCGAATGGCAAAGTACGCGGACGGTTCGCCGCCACAGGAATCATTCCCAAGTTTGCCGAGAAGCTCAAGGCCTCCGGCATCCCGTTGCCACTGAACCTGCTCGACCACTCACTGGAAGTTTAGGAGTTTGGCGCATGCTTCTTTTTCTTGTCTTTTTTGCCGTGCTTGTCCTCAGCTTCGCGCTGGTCGCGCTGCTTACGCGCAAGACGCAGTGGGAGAAGGCCGTACAGCAGCGCGTCGGCGACCTGCAACTGGCGCGCCAGGCGGACAAAAGCCGCCAGGAGGATGCCGAGAGGATATTGAAGCAGGATGTGCCGGGCCACTTTCCATGGCTGGACACATTTCTTAGCCGATTTCGTTTTGCAGCCACGCTGAAAAGACTCTCCATGCAGGCTGGCAGCAACTGGAGCATCGGGACTTTTTTCATCTACAGTCTTGGTGCTGGCACCCTCTCATTTCTGGCAGCCGATTTCTTCTTCCCCGTCATGTTGCTGAATGCAATCATCGGAATCGTTGGTTTGTGCGCTCCCTACGTGTTTCTCAGATACATGCGCACTCACAGATTGCTGGCATTCAACAACGGCCTGCCGGACGCCATCGATCTGATGTCCCGCGCGCTGCGTGCGGGACATTCGTTGAACTCCGCCATTGAGGTCCTGTCCGAGCAGGCCGCGGAGGCCGTGGCCATAGAGTTCCAGGCGGTGTCCCGGCAACAGAATTTCGGCCTGCCGCTGCGCGATGCGTTGTTGCTCATGGCGGAACGCGTGCCCTCGAAAGATTTGCGGTTCATGGTGACGGCAATGCTGGTGCAGAAGGAAACCGGCGGCAACCTGACGGAAATCCTGGACCGCACCGCATATGTGATTCGCGAACGTCTGCGGATTGAAGGCGAGATCCGCGTGCATACCGCGCAAGGGCGGCTGACCGGCTGGATATTGAGCATGCTGCCTGTGCTGATGTTGTTTCTGCTGAATCTGATCAATCCCGGCTATTCCTATATTCTTCTGCACGACCCGGTCGGGCAAAAACTTTTGTATGCGGGCGCGGGCCTCATCGTCTTTGGCAGCTTCATCATCCGCAGAATCGTCGACATACAGGTATAGACCATCATGATGAACATCTTTTATTTTGCCTTCGGCATCACGCTGTTCTGTGGAGTGACCCTCCTGTGGTCGATCGCGTTTGGAGAACAATCGCGTTCCAACCGTCGTGTTCGAGAGGTCACAGCGAGCGTCTCCACGACCGGCCCGCGTCCAACGAGTAAAAAGCGCGTCCAGCAGATGCTGCTGCATGCGGTCCGCACGGTACGTGCCAAGGTCGGACTGGTCGACGATGAACGTCTCCGGCAACGCTTTCACAGTACCGGGCTGCGTGGGGCCGGTCATGTCGAAATATATTTTGCCGCGCGGATGCTGGGTCCGATGCTCGGCATCCTGATTGGAAGTTTTATTCCGTCGAATACTTTTTTCTGGGCCATCGCGCTGGCGGCAGTGGCCTACCTGTCGCCCGACTTCTGGCTGGATCGGGCCATCAAGGCGCGGCGGGAGCGGGTCCGGCGCAGTATTCCAGACGCTGTCGATCTGCTGGTGATCTGTGTAGATGCCGGGCTGGGGCTGGATCAGGCGATGCTGCGGGTAGGAGTGGAGTTGAGCATCAGCCACCCGGAGATCAACGAGGAGTTCCTCCAGATCAATCGCGAGCAGCGGGCGGGCAAGCCACGGATGGATGCCTGGCAAAGCATGGCGGACCGGACCAAGCTGCCTGACGTTGCGGCCTTTACCGGCATGCTGATGCAGACGGAGAAATTTGGGACGCCGATTGCCCGTGCATTGAGCGTGTTCGCCGACGGCATACGCCAGAAGCGGCGGCAACGCGCGGAAGAAATGGCGGCAAAGACGACCGTCAAAATGATCTTTCCCTTGGTCCTTTTTATTTTCCCCAGCATGTTCATCGTGCTGCTGGCTCCCGCCGTTCTCAGCATTGGCCGCGGGCTGACTGGGCTGGGACATTAAGTGTGGGCATGAAACGTTGCGCGCAAACAGTACGCCGCAGGAAAGGAGGGCGAGATATTGGATACAACGACGTTGATTCGTATTGTTGCTGGAGTACTTTTTGTAGTGGTTCTCGGTGCGCTGATCGCGCGTAGAAAGAAGAAATCGAGTTAACGCTCTGGGGAGCAAAGTTCCGATACTGCAAAGAAAGGAGAATATGCAATGGACACATCAATGGTAGTTCGGGTGGTTGCAGGAGTTTTGTTTATCGTGGTTCTTGCCGTGCTCATCATGCGCCGGAAAAAGAAGTCCGCGTAAGAAGCGCGCCAGGGCCATTCTTCCAGTGGAGTAAGAAGCAGGGAGGCCCATCGTGCAGTGAAGTGCCCATGGGCCATTCTCTGGCGCAACTCTTGCCTGGGTTCTTCGCTGCGCTCAAAATGACGCTGTTCAGGCTTGCACCTCCAACGTGCGTACCGCGTTAAAAATCGAGCAACGAATTTCCTCTCTATGAAACTGATAACGATTGTGAATCGAACGAAGGGCGCTGTCGTCGCAACCAGGATCTCTGTCGCCGACACGTTTCTTACGCGCCTGGTCGGCCTTTTGGGACGGAAGGGGCTGGATGCGGACTGTGGGCTGCTGATCCAGCCCTCGTCCGGCGTGCATACCTTTGGCATGCGTTTCCCAATCGACATCGTCGCGCTGGACCGACAGCTTCGCGTCCGCGCCATCTGGCATGGCCTCCGTCCGTGGCGCACCAGCGACGTAAGCTGGAAGACCCATGCCGTACTGGAGCTGCCCGCAGGCCACATCCAGCACAATGCTCTCGAAGCTGGCGACCAGTTGGAAGTCGTCGAGCACTCTTCCCTGTAACCCGGCGCGTTTCAGTCCCGCACAAGGCCTACAATATTGGGTGGGGAATGCCCGGAACGATTTCAAGAATGGTTCCCGGCGCAATCCCCTTGACGCGATTCTCAGGAGCGGCCTCCCGGAGCGACTCAATGACCAGCAGCATCCTCTCTGCCAATGCCTCGCCCGCGCCTGTCGAGCGAGACGAACCATCCCTGCCAATTCCTGCAGCGCTGCAACATTTTGCGTGGTTGGTGCTCGCCTACACCGTGCTGGTGGTACTATGGGGCGCGGTCGTGCGCGCTACTGGCTCCGGGGCTGGCTGTGGAGATCATTGGCCGCTCTGCAATGGCGTCGTGCTGCCGCAGTCGCCGCAGTTTCATACCATCGTGGAATTTACGCATCGGCTGATGAGCGGCGCGTTGTTGCCGCTGGCCGCCGTGCTGTTGGTCTGGACATGGCGCGCGACGGTGCGCGGACAACTGGCGCGATGGGCGGCGGGTGCTGCCATGGTGCTTACGCTGAATGAAGCGCTGCTGGGCGCGCTGCTGGTTTTGCGGCGGCTGGTCGCGCACAACCAGTCGGCTGCGCGCGGCGTGTATCTCTCGTTTCATTTCGCCAACACGCTTTTGCTGCTGGCGGCACTCACCCTGGCGGCGGAATTTCTCTCGCGGCCTCGCGCCCGCGCCCAAACATCCCTGCGGCATGGAATGCTGCTCTTTCCGTCCCTGGGAATTCTCGCCACGCTGATTGTAGGCGTGACCGGCTCTCTGGCGGCACTGGGAGATACGCTGTTTCCCGCCACTTCTCTGGCGGGCGCTTTCCATCAGGATTTTTCGCCCACGGCTTCCCTGCTTCTGCGGCTGCGCTGGATCCATCCTGCAAGCGCATTTGTTGCGGGGGCGTTCATCGTTTGGCTGCTGGTGCAGTCCTTGCGCAATAAAGCTTCTTCACGAATGCGCGCCCTGGGCATCGCAGTACTTTGCACGCTGGTCGCGCAATACTGTCTGGGCATTCTGGATGTGGTCCTGCTTGCGCCGACATGGCTGCAAGTCCTGCATCTGCTGGGCGCGGATATCTTCTGGATTTGTCTGGTCCTGCTGACGGCAAACTACTGCCTGGTGAAAAAGCGCATAACGCAGTCGTGAAGCGGATTGTAAGAATGCCCCCACACTGCATTTTGGTGTAATTTGAAAACGCGACGATAAAATTTTCTGGATGGAGCCTTTTGTGAAGCGCCTTGGTAATCTTTCCACTCTTTTCCTGCTGACTGCTTTTTTCGGTTTTGGATACTTACTCTTCGCACAAACTCCTTCACCCAAGCCGTACACCTTTTCCCCAAATGCGCAGGCCGTCGTCCAGCGTTTAGGGACCTTCGATTCGCTGTCAGCGAAGACCTGGCAATATCACCTGGGCGACATCGCGCACGGGGAGCGACCCGACTTGGACACCAGCGGCTGGCAGACCATTCATCTTCCCTTCACCGCGCCGCATGAGGCCGTCTGGGTGCGTCGTTGGATCGAAGTGCCAAAGACATTGCACGGCTATGACCTGACCGGCGCACAAATTTGGTTCAAGCTGGGCGTGGACGCGAATGGCCCGATTCCGATGATCCTGTACTACAACGGCCGCCGTGTGGCCTTGGGAGAAGACCTGGAAAAGCAATTGCTTTTCGACAGCGCCAAGCCCGGCGACAAGGTGCTGGTCGCTGTGAAAATGCTGGTCACGCAGGATGACAAGAAGTTCCGCAATGCCGATGTGCATGTGGTCTTCACTGGCAACCGACCGAACCCGGAAGACCTTCGCAAAGAATTGATCTCCGCAGCGAACCTGCTACCTGCCATCGCGCAAGATAGCGCCACTCTTGCTTTGCAGGAAAAAGTTCTGGATGGAGCGGCTGCTTCCGTCAATCTTACTGCGCTCGATCGGGGCAATCAGTCCGCTTTCGATGCCTCGCTTGAACAGGCACAGTCGAAACTGGAAACGCTGCGTCCCGTTCTACAGCAGTACACCGTACACATGACCGGCAACGCGCACATCGACGCGGCGTGGCTTTGGCCGTGGACCGAGACCGTCGATGTCGTACGGCGCACATTTTCTACCGCGCTGCAATTGATGAACGAGTATCCCGATTACACCTACACCCAGTCCGCCGCGCAGTATTACGAGTGGATGCAGCAGAAATATCCCAGCATGTTTCGCGAGATCCAGCAGCGGGTGAAGGAGGGCCGCTGGGAGATTGTCGGCGGCATGTGGGTCGAGCCGGACCTGAACCTGCCGGATGGCGAGTCAACCGTACGGCAGATTTTGGTGGCCAAGCGCTACTTCCAGAAAAACTTCGGCGTGGACGTTCGCGTAGGCTGGAACCCAGATTCCTTCGGCTACAACTGGCAGTTGCCTCAAATTTATAAGAAATCCGGCATCGATTATTTCGTCACTCAAAAGATGGCGTGGAACGACACCAACCAGCTTCCGCTGAAATTGTTCTGGTGGCAATCGCCGGACGGCAGCCGCGTGCTGACATATTTTCCGCATGATTATGTGAACCAGATTGAACCGGTGCGTATGGCGAGCGATCTGGCGACGGCCATAAAACTGAATCCGGGCCAGACCGAAATGATGCACCTTTACGGCATCGGCGACCACGGCGGTGGCCCAACGCGCGACATGCTCGACAGCGGCATGCGCTGGATGGAACCGAACAAGGTTTTTCCTCACCTGGAGTTTGGCGTCTCGCAAACCTTCTTCGACACCATGGTGCAGCGCGCCGATACTGCGGATGCCCCAGTTTGGAATTATGGAACACTGGCCGCAGGCAAAACGCAGCTTACTCCGGCGCCAGGGGGGAAAATCAGTCTGCCGGTCTGGAACGATGAACTGTATTTTGAATTTCATCGCGGTGTGTTCACCACCCAGACCATGCAGAAATGGAACCTGCGGCACGGCAGCGAATGGCTGTTGAATGCCGAGAAATACTCCTCGTTGGCGTGGCTTGGTGGAGCGAATTATCCCGATGCACCTCTCACGGCGGCGTGGAAACTGCAACTATTTAACGGCTTTCACGATCTCGCCGCTGGCTCCGGCATCGGCGTGATTTACCAGGACGCGCAGAAGCAATTCAACGTCGTGCATTGGACCGCCAACGACGCCACGCACCACGCGCTTGCGGACATCGACAGTCATATCGATACCAGCGCGCACGCGGGCGTTCCCATCCTACTGTGGAACCCGCTGAGTTGGAACCGCACCGACATTGTGGAAGTTAAGGTGCAAATGCCGCAGGCCGAGCCGAATGGAATTTCCGTGCTCGACGCGAATGGCCAGCCGGTGGCGATGCAAATCCTTTCGCAGGACGCCAGCACGCACAGCTATCGCCTGCTGCTGGAACCGCGCGACGTTCCCTCCATTGGCTATACGGTATTGCATGCCGTTCCCGGCGCGCGCAAAGTTGCAACGGACTTGAAGGCGCACGGCGTCACCATGGAAAATTCGCTGCTGCGCGTGGTCGTCGATCCAAAAAATGGCTGCATCGACAGCCTGTACGACAAGCAGTCGCACTTTGAAAGCATTGCGTCTGGGCAGTGCGGCAATATGCTCCAGGCGTTCGTGGACACGCCGAAGCAATACGATGCGTGGAACATCGATTCGGACTTTGAAAAACATACAACCAACCTGACCATGGCGGACAGCGTGCATTTGGTGGAGCAAGGGCCGGTGCGCAGCGTGGTCCGCGTCACGCGGCACTGGGACAAATCCACGTTCGTGCAAAATATCACCCTCTATGCGGGCCTGCGCCGCGTCGATGTCGTGAATGACGTGGACTGGCACGAGGCGCACATTCTGCTGAAGGCGGCGTTTCCATTGGCCGCAAGCGGCCCGACGGCCACATTTGAAATTCCTTATGGAACGATTGAACGGCCCACGACACGTAACAACTCTGTGGAAGACGCCAAGTTTGAAGTGCCTGCCCAGCGTTGGGCCGATCTGGGCGATGGCGCGCATGGCTTCAGCCTCATCAACGATTCAAAGTATGGTTACGACGTGAAGGGAAACGTGCTGCGGCTTTCGCTGCTGCGCTCGCCGGTGTGGCCGGATCCGAACGCCGACCGCGGACGTCAGCACTTTCGCTACTCGCTGTATCCGCACGCAGGCACATGGCGTCAGGCCGACACCGTGCTGCATGGCTATGCATTCAATTACAAATTCCATGCCATGCAGGTGGACGCGCACACCGGCGAGTTGCCTGCAACGCACTCCTTCGTCGCGGTTCATCCGGAAAATCTTGTACTGACAGCGATGAAGAAGAGTGAGGACGGAGACGCGCTAATTCTGCGCTTCTATGAATGGGCCGGAAAAAAGACTAATGCGGAAATTACCGTTCCGGATGGCGCATCGACGACCACCACAACGAACCTGATGGAACACAGCGATGGCGCACCGCTAACTGTTTCTGGCAATCATGTCACTGTACCGGTCGGTCCGTACTCGATCAACACTGTCAGAATCAATTACGCGAATCGCGGGGTGAATTTCTGGCAGGCGCAGAAGTGAAAGTGCAGGTTGAAGTTGATTTGTCGCCCTGAACGAAGTGAAGGATATTGTGCCTTTCCGGCCAACCACAAGATCCTTCGGTCACCGTGGCAACCTCAGGACGACATACTTAAACTTCAAGGATGCAATAGAGCAAAACTTGTTGTCTACATTAACGGCCCTGCGCCGTCCGATGCGCGAGATAAATAAATCTCAGCTTGGATTCCTGTGGCTTGCCGATATCCGGCGCGTACATTTTTAACAAATTTATCTGTATGCTCCGTCGCCACCAGGTTTACGGTGCAGCCACCAAAGCCGGCTCCGGTGATGCGCGCGCCGTAGCAGCCGGGCTGCTTTTCCGCCAGTTCGACCAGCGTGTCCGCCTCGGCGCAACTGGCCGCGTAGTTGTCGCGCATGCTGATGTGGGCCTCGTGCATGCGTTGGCCAAAGTTCGCGAAATCGAGGGTTCGCAGCGCCTCGGCAGCCTGCAATACACGGCTATTTTCCGTCACCACATGCAGGCAGCGGAGAAACACGTTCTTCGGCATTTCGCTGGCGTGGGAACGCAACTCCTCTTCGCCTACATCTCGGAGTGTGTGGATTGCCGGGCGATGCGCCTGAAAGATTCGCAGGCCCTCTTGCACTTCCGCGCGACGCTCGTTGTATTCGCCTCCGTCGGAGAGCGAATGCTTCACCATGGTGTTGCAGATCACCAGCAGCACTTGTTCCGGCAGCGGCAATGGCTCGTACGCGAGCGACCGGCAGTCCAGCAAAATGGCATGGCCTTCCACCCCACAGCAGGAAGTGAACTGGTCCATGATGCCGCTTTGCGCGCCGATAAAATTGTTCTCGGCGGACTGGCAGATTTTGGCGACCTCAGGTTTGGGCAGTTCGATTCCCGCGTGAGCGAGAACGGCCACAGCGACAGCGACCTCGACCGATGCCGACGAACTCAACCCGGAGCCGACCGGCACGTTGCCTGAGAGCGTCATGTCGAAGCCATCGCAGCGTATGCCGCGCTGTTGCAGGCTCCATAGAACGCTCGCCGGATAGTCGCTCCAATGACGTCGCGGACCATTTGGCAATTGCCGCAGATCGAAGGTGGCCTGCTGCTCAAAATTGACGGAAAAAAAATTTGCCTTGGAATCGGTGCGTGGGCTTAAGACGGAAATAGTTCGGAGATCGAGGGCTGCGGGCAGCACGAAGCCTTCGCTGGTGTCCGTGTGTTCTCCAATCAGGTTGACGCGCCCCGGCGCTTGAAAGGCGCGTCCCTGCTCGCCAAAGCGGGCCTGATGAGATGCCATGAGCGAAACAGGTGGAGGCATATTTCAACCCGCCAGTTCGCGCAGCATTATGTTCCATGCGCGCTCCGTCGCGAGGAGATCCAAGAAGTCTGTCGTGATGGAAAAAACTGTACGGTGTGGTCTGGGCATAACTACGAGTGCCTTGTAAACGGTTTCGATTCTGATTGTCTCCAGCCCGTTTTTAACTGTCAAGCAATTCCGGTAGCACGACGATCTGCGGTCAGGATGAC
Source organism: Acidobacteriaceae bacterium (assembly GCA_027306695.1). GTDB lineage: Bacteria > Acidobacteriota > Terriglobia > Terriglobales > Acidobacteriaceae > JAKAAZ01. Next base: position 1,426 of record DAHUZH010000004.1, on the reverse strand, counting down.
AAATCTGTGGTGTGAATGAAAGACTCACTCTACCAGATCGAGCCAGAAAAATGTCAGAGCGAGTTCCCATTCCGGTCTTGAAAAATGAGTTGCGCGCGCTCATCCACCTGGCGCTGCCAGTCGTCATGGCGGAGCTGGGATGGATGATGATGTCGGTCGTCGATACGGCCATGGTGGGACGGTTAAGCGCGGTGGCCATCGGGGCGGTCGGACTGGGAAGCGTTCTCTATTACACAATCGTCCTGTTTGGCTTCGGATTGCTGCTGTCCATGGACCCGCTGGTGGCAAAGTCCTTCGGCGCTGGCGACCTGAAGGACTGCCACCACACGCTGCACCAGGGGATTTTTCTCTCCATCGTTCTGACAATTCCTCTGATGGCGCTGACCTATGCGTTGCCCAGTCTGCTCTTTCGCTGGGACGTGAACCTGGTCACGGCCGCAGCCGCCGGCCCTTTTATCCGCATTCTGTCGTGGGGTACGCTGCCGCTGCTGCTCTATGCATGTCTGCGCCGCTATCTGCAGGCGATGAAGCTGGTGCGGCCTGTGATGTTTGCACTGGTCAGCGCGAACCTGGTGAACTGGCTGGGAAACTGGGTCTTGATCTATGGCCACCTTGGCTTTCGCGCGTATGGTATCGCTGGGTCGGCATTGTCCACCATTCTTTCGCGCATTTACATGGCGGGCTTTCTTGCCGTTGTCATCGTTTACCATGAGCGCACGCAGAAGACCGGGCTTTTTCACCTTCGTCCGCGTCTGGATTTCATGCGCATCCGCGAGATGCTGGAAATCGGTTTCCCAGCCGCCTCGCAGATTTTGTTGGAAGTGGGAGCATTCAGTGCGGCCACAGTGATCGCCGGAAAATTGACCCCAGTGGCGCTGGCCGCGCACCAGATCGCCCTGAACTGTGCCAGCGTCACCTACATGGTCCCGCTCGGTATCGGCTCGGCAACGGCGATCAGCGTCGGGCACGCACTGGGACGAAAGGACCAGGCTGGCGCCATCCGCGCGGGCTGGCTGGGCATTGGGCTGGGAACAAGCTGCATGAGCGCGGGCGCGGTCTTGTTTTTGATATTTCCCTCTCAGATCATGCGCATCTACACGACGCAGCCAGCCGTGATCGCGATGGGCGCTTCCCTGCTTCTGATCGCGGCATTTTTTCAGCTTTTCGATGGCATCCAGACGGTGACGACGGGCGCATTGCGCGGCATCAGCGACACAGCCAGCGCCATGGCCCTGAATTTTCTTTGCTATTGGGTGCTTGGGCTGCCGCTCGGCTGGTATCTCTGTTTCCATCGGCAAATGGGGGCAAGAGGCGTCTGGCTGGGCCTGTGTCTGGCGCTGATCGTGCTGGCCAGCGCGCTGCTGCTGGTGTGGCGGCGCAAGAGCCACAGCTTTGCGCTGCATGCGCCTGCACAGGACATTGGCCT
>DAHUZH010000049.1 GCA_027306695.1 Acidobacteriaceae bacterium | reverse complement strand
CTACGACTTCCCTCTCGCCGTTTCGCCGCTCTCGAAGCAAAAACCCGACGAGCCAGATTGGGTGGAGCGTTTTGAGTTCTACATCGGCGGCTTCGAACTCGGCAATGCCTTCAGTGAATTGAACGATCCGGTCGAGCAGCGCAAGCGGTTTGAGCAACAACTCACCCAGCGCGAAGGCGGCGATGACGAGGCCCATGCGATGGATGAAGATTATGTGCGCGCCCTCAGCTTCGGTCTGCCTCCCACCGGCGGCGAAGGCATTGGCATCGACCGGCTGACGATGGTCCTGACCGGCTCGCGCTCCATCCGCGACGTGATATTGTTTCCGCTCATGCGTCCGCAGGCGAAGGACGCAGACGCATCCGGCGAGCCACCTGCATAGTATCTATGGCACGCCCGGCGGTTTCGAGGCATACTAGAGGCAATTCCATTCGGCTGAGGTCTTCCCCCGCTCATGTCCCCTCGCCTGCCGTATACCCGTCTGCTTGCGCTGTTGTTGCTGGCTTCCGCTCCTTCGCTCGTCTACGCCGGCAAAAAAAGCTGTCTCGTTCCGAACGAGACGCTGGCCCACGTCAACAAAAATGTATGTGTCACGGCCCATGTCTATCGCGTCGTGGATGCAGCGAACGGCACGCATTTCCTGGATGTGTGCAGCCCGCAGACCTCCGACGTCGATTGTCATTTCTTCATCGTCAGTTTCAGCCAGGATGAAAAATCTGTGGGCGACCTGCAAAGCCTGCTGCACCAGACCATCCATATTCGCGGGACCGTCCATACCGTTCAAGGCCGCGCCGACATTGTGCTGAGCAATAAACAGCAGCTTCACGGCGGGAAAGAAAAATTTCATCCCAACCCGCAGCTTGTCAAAAGTTTTTCTGCGGAAAATGGCGGCCAGGCATTCAAAGCCACCAACGGCACGATGGGCCAGCACGGCGTCCACTTCCACCATCGCGGAAATTAAAGTGGATTGATGGTTAATGTTAATGGATAACAAAAAGAGTCATTCTGAATGGAGCGTAGCGGAATGAAGAATCCAGAGAATATTCGCCTGGGTTGCGTCGCCATCACCTTCTGGATTCTTCGCGGAGTTTACCCTGAGCGCAGCCGAAGGGCTCAGAATGACTCACCCTTTTTTCGATCGCTGTATCTGTAAATCCGTTATCGAAGAACACTTCACCACAGTGGGCCGGCCTGACGGCGCAGCTCATCCAGCGGATACAGCGTGCCGCGCCATAACACTCCGCCGCGCCAAAGCACCAGCATCATCGAACGCAAAAGAGTTCCCAGAAAAAGCAGGGTCGCGACTGGAAACAACACCAGATACAACGGCGAAATGCGCGTCTGCCGCCAATAACGCAGATTCATCGCGAACAGCGCCAGCAGTGTCATTATGCCAGCCCATCGCGCCGCGCCAGGAATTGCAAGCGCAAGAAACGGCGTCAGGCATAGGACCAGCAGGCCAGCGCTTGTGCCCAGCACCAGCGAAGCCCGAAAACGAAAGACGGAGAAGAGATTTTTCGTCAGATTTTCCAGAATGCCCCACGCGCTTTCCGCCCAGCGAATCCGTACCAGGTCTTTGCCGAAAGCGACGCGCTGCGCATATCCCGCCTGCTTCACCCGATAGCCAAGCCGCATGTCTTCCAGCACTTCCATGCGCAACGCCTCATATCCTCCCAGCGCTTCATACACAGGGCGGCGAATCAGATTGAAGGCCCCCACGCCGATGTAGTCCCGCTTGGCGTGCGGATCGGGAATCCTCCACGGGCGTGCCGCCAGCGCGGAGACGCTTTGAAAAAATGCGATGAGCATCTTCTCAGCCCAGCCGCGCAAAATCAGCGTGGGATACAGAATGAAGTGGTCCGCCCCGCTTTGTGTCGCATAACGCATCGCGCGTCGCAGCGCATCGCGCGCAAACAGAACATCGGCGTCGGTGAACAACAGCCAGTCCGTTGCAACTCCTCCGGCAGTCATCGCCATGGCGTGCGGCTTGCCCAGCCATCCTGGCGGCAATTCTGTTATGTGCAGCACGCGCAAACGCCCAGCCGCAGTCTCCGTCGCCACCCGATCCATGATTGCGCCGGTAGCGTCGGTCGAACGATCGTCGATGGCGATGACGTTGAAACTGGAATAATCGCTGGCGAGCAGGCTACGCAGAGAATTCTCAATGGCCGCCGCTTCGTCCTTCGCGGGTACAACCACAGTCACAGAAGGGCAGCTATCGCCGTTCCCTGCTGTCGGGCCATGCGCGTCCAACAAATCCGGCACGCGCGGCAGCATCCATAGCGCTGGCAGCACACGCGAGAGCCATACGGCTGCGACCAGCCACGCAAAACCGGCGAAAACACTGCGTCCGTGAAAAAACAACCAAGGCATGTTCTCTTAGTATGCCGACTTTCCGTCGATTCAAACAGCAGTCGTGTCCATCTCCGGCGCATAGCGCGCACCTGCAAAAATCAAGATCGCCGAAGCCAGCAGCGTAATCAACGTAATCGCAAGCCCAGCGCGCAAAGAGGAATGATCCGACACCCATCCGATGATGCGCGGCGAAGGCGCATCTCCCAGCGCATGGATCATGAAGAGTTCAATCGCAATCGCCGTCGAGCGCACGGGAGCCGCCACAGCATTGACAATCGCTGCATTGAGAGGTCCGGTATTCAGAAAAAGCAGAAATTCTGCTATTGCCAGTGACGGGACCATGGCTGTGCGCGGACCGTAAAATGTCAGCAACGCAAACGGCGCGGCCAGCAGCACGCTCCACGCGGAAAGCAGATAGAGCGCCGCCTTGTTGCGCCGCAGCCAGCGCTGCGCCAGCCACCCACCCAGCCATGTGCCGGCAATGCCGTCCACCACGGTGATGGCGCCGAGAATCTGACTGGCTCCGGCGAGCGAATAATGCCCATGGCGATAGAGAAATGTCGGCATCCAGACGGAGATTCCTCCGAGCGAGAAGACCATCATCGCCATGCCGAGGGTCGCCGTCCAGTACGCCGGATTGCGCATCAATCCGGCCAGTGTCGCCCGGTCCGGCGTAGGCGTCAGCGGTTCGGTCGCGCCGCGCTGCGGTTCGCACATAAATATCAAGACCAGCAAGGCCACGAAAAAACCGGGAATTGCAGACACATAAAACGGTACGCGCCATCCGTAGGCCTGCCCCAGCGTGCCGCCAACGATGTAGCCGAGCGCCGCTCCCACCGGCAGAGAGAGATAGAAAATTGTCAGGATGCGATTGCGCTGTTCCGGCGGCCAATAGTCGGAGAGCAGCGCGGGTGCGTAAATGCCGAAACTCGCCTCGCCGATGCCGACCAGCGCATGCCGCAGATACAGTTGCCCAAAGGTGTGGACGAGCGCGGTCGAAATTGTCAGCGCACTCCACAGCAGCGCTCCGGCAAGAATCAGCGGCTTGCGTGGAAAGCGGTCGCCCATCCAGCCTGTCAGCGGCGCGGCAAGCATGTAGGTAACGAAGAATGCGAAAGTGAGCGCCCCAATGCGCTCGTCGTTCACATGGAACGCGCGCTGCACCAGCGGCTGCACTCCGGCCAGAACATAGCGGTCTGTATAGTTCAGCAGATTCAGCGCGGTCAACAGGGCCAGAGCTGTCCACGCAGCACGCACCGGGGAGAAGGTCCGTCGATGCGTGGACTCAGGCATAAGCCGCCAGCATATCAGGCGTTCAGAAGCAGCTCATATTTTTCCGGCTGCTTTCGGCCTCGGCCAGCGCGCTTCCACGACCGTTGAAATGCCGCCGCGTGGGCGAAAATCTCCATGCACAACTGCCCATACCGGACTGCAAGCCTTCACCACGTCTTCCAGCACATGGTTGACGATGTTCTCCTGAAAGATTCCAAGATTTCGATAACAGAAGAGGTACTCCTTATAAGACTTCAACTCCAGACATGCCTTGCGTGGCATGTAACGCAGGGTGATGACACCAAAGTCCGGCAGGCCGGTCTTCGGACAGACGGAGGTAAACTCCGGGTCGTCGATGACGATCTCATAAGCAGGAAACTGGTTTGGCCAGGTTTCAATTGCGGGAAATTTATAGTCCAGGCCAGCCTTGGCATGGTCTTCGGTGTAGCGGGGTGTTTTAGCTGTCATCACCTTTCGATTGTACGAAAAGACTCCTGCGTCTACAGTCCCACACGCAGGTACGGGGATAACTCTCCGCATCACCCATGGATAAACCACAGGGATTGAATCCCTTACCTGCCTCGTGCGTCTTATATACTGGCTATTCCCGATATACCCGATATGGTCGAGCAACCAGGCACTCCAACCCGCAAAAATACCCGCCGCATCTGGCTTTTTATCGCCTTGGTGATTTTGGCCAGTGCATTGCTGTTGCGGCATTTCACCCAGGGAACGGTCGAGGTTCGCATGGCTACGGTCGTGCGCGGCCAACTCATCAGCACTTTGAGTACAAACGGCCGTGTCGAACCGATTGACAATTTTGCCGCCTATAGTCCAAAGCCCAGCATCGTCAAAGCCATATATGCACACGAAGGCGAAAAGGTAGCGGCGGGCAAACTGTTGCTCTCACTAGACGATTCCAACGCCAAATCTGAAGTTGCCGCAGCGCTGGCCGCGGAACGCGGCGCTCAGGCGCAGTTACAGGCGTTACAACATGGCGGCACAATGCCGGAACAGATCACGCTGGTCGGTAGTATTCGGAAAGCTAAGGATGCACGCAATCAGGCAGCCGCAACGCTGGCCACGCTGCAACAACTCCAGAAGCAAGGCGCGGCTTCCGCCAGTGAAGTGAATGCGGCCCGCAACACTTTAGAAGAGGACGAGGCTGCTCTAAAAACTTTGGGGCAACAACAGACACAGAACTTTGCTCCGATCGACCTGGAACACGCGCAGGCGAATCTGGCCAATGCACAGGCGGCCTATGCATCGGCCCTGGATGTTCTGCATCAGGAAGATGTGCGTGCCCCGTTTGCCGGAACGGTATACTCCGTGCTGGTCCGTGCCACTGATTTTGTGCAGGCGGGAGACAAGCTGCTGCAAATGGCCGACCTGAAACATATCCAGGTCCGGGCATATTTTGACGAACCGGAGATCGGTAAATTGACTGTGGGGGAGCCGGTTAGGATCATCTGGCAGGCACAGCCCAAACGTGTGTGGCATGGGCATGTGATTCATACGCCGACCACCATCGTGAGCTACACCACGCGCAATGTCGGCGAGGCGTTGATTTCCGTCGACGATTCGGATGGAACGCTACTGCCGAATACCAACGTAACTATTACCGTCACACTGATGGATATTCACGATGCCCTCATCATTCCGCGTGAGGCCTTGCGCGCGGATGATAGCGGCGACTATGTATATCGTGTGGTGAATGGCAAGCTGCAACGAGTGCCGGTAAAAATCGGCGCGATCAACCTGACTGAGGTCCAGATCCTATCGGGATTGCCGGAGAATGCCGTGGTTGCGCTTACTGCGGCGGACGGCTCTTCTCTACGCAGCGGGCTCGCAGTGCGCCCGGTGGCATGACCTATGGATTTCCTGACTCCATTACGCGGCGGCCCGGGACTGCTTCGTCGCTCGGCGATTTTGACGGCAATCAGTCTCTCCGCCATCGCCATCGCGCCTTCCCTCCAGGCTTCGCCCATTCCAACCTCTCCACCGGCGTATGCGTCCGTTCTTGGAGATTTGAATGCCGGACGCGCCAACGACGCAATCGCGTTCCTGCAAAACCAACTGGCGGGAAATTCCACAAATGCGTCGGCGCACAATTTTCTTTGCCGCGTCTACTTTCAGGAAGAACGCTGGTCCGACGCCTCACGGGAATGTGAACGGGCCGTGCAGCTTGACCCGAACAACAGCCTCTATCACGAATGGCTCGGACGCGCCTATGGAGAAGAGGCGGAACATTCCTCTCTGATCCGCGCTTACTTTCTGGCCCGAAAAGTTCGCGCCGAATTTGAGACCGCGGTTCGACTCGATCCGCAAAATGCCTCTGCGCTATCGGACCTGGGTGAATTTTCTGTCGATGCTCCGGTGTTTCTTGGCGGCGGTCTCGACAAGGCGGCGCGGATCGCCACCCAGCTTGCGCCGCTCGATCCGGCCCGTTCCGACGAATTGCTAGCGCAAATTGCCTATCAGAAATCGGATTTCTCCGGCGCCAAGCAGACGTTGCTGCAAGCCGTGCAAAGTTCACCCCATCCCGCAAGGGAGTGGATGAATCTTGCCAGCCTGTATGCGAAACAGAAAAATTTTCCGGCCATGCAACAAGCGATCGAAAAAGGAATTGCAGCCGACCCGGCCCATGGTGTCGCGTTCGTTCACGGGGCCTCTTTGCTGATACGCCACCAGCAAAATCCGCGGCAGGCCATGCAAATGCTCCAGCAGTATCTTGCGTCTTCGCAACAATCCGAAGATGAGCCTGCATTTCAGGTCCACGTTAAACTCGGGAAATTGCTGGCCTCACAGGGAGATTTGCAGGGGGCGCAACAGGAGTACGCGAATGCGCATGCGCTGGCCAGCGATTACCTGCCTGCGCGACAGGCGCCACGCGCGTGATAGTGTCTTTTCTTCTGGCGGGGGCGGCTACAGGCGCACGAGGGGCCAATTTAGAATCACATGAGATGCAAATGCATCCACAGGCGGAAATCACGCAAAGGACCATCGCATCTTGAAACGAATTCTGGCAATTCTCATCACCGGATGTTCCACGGCCCTTGCAGCCCATGCACAGGTGCGGAATGCCCCTCTGCCGAATGCGCCAGTGCCGGCTGCCGTTGCGGAGAACACAGCGACTCATAATTTTTCTCCGGAGATGCGGGGGGCGAGTGCTGCTGCAGCGCAGGATGCCTCGATACCTTCCGGAGGCGTTTCGCTATACACTGTCGTCGATCTTGCACTCCGCAACAGCAAATCCGTTCAGATTGCAGAGGCCGAACAACAGCATGCGCGCGGAGCGTGGAATGAAACCCGCAACGCTTATATCCCGAATTTTTCGATTGGCTCCGGGCTGGGCTACTCCTACGGCTTTCCGATCGGCGGCCCGTACATTTTCAACGTAGGTTCCAATTCACTGTTGTTCAGTTTTTCACAACACGATTACATTCGGTCCACCCACGCTGCTTGGCAAGCGGCCACGCTTTCTGTCAAAAACGCCCGGCAACAGGTGATCCTGGACGCATCCCTGAAGTACATTGAACTCGACAAAACTGTAGGACAGGTTACAGCTCTCCAGCAGGCGCTCGCAGACGCGGATGCGATGGTCGGCGTGGTGCAAAACAGAATGAATGCCGGACTGGAGAGCAAACTCAACCTGACCCAGGCCCGGTTGACGCGCGCAAGGATCCAGTTGCGTGCGATCCAAATGGAGAACCATGCCGAGGAACTGCGTCAACATCTGGCGTTGCTGACTGGTCTGGATGCGAACGCCATTATCCCATCTGCGTCCTCAGTTCCACCGCTGCCCGATCTGGACTTTCATTCCCTGATGGACAATGGAGAAAAATCTCCCATGGTGCAAGCCGCCTTTGCAACCGCTGAATCGAGAAAGTTCAGCGCAAGGGGGGACAAAAACCAGAACTACCGGCCCACCATCGGCATGGCATTTCAATACCAGCTCTTTTCCACCTTCAACGGCTATCAAAATTACTACTTGCACTTCCAGCAAAGTAATATAGCGGTCGGAATCCAGGCAATTTTGCCCTTATTCGATCCGATCCGGCGCGACAAAGCGATCGAGTCCAAAGCGGAAGCGGTCCGCGCTCAACGTCAGGCAGAGTTGACCCGCATCCAAAATAATGAGGGAAATTTCGCACTTTGGCACAGCCTTCGCGAACTGGAAGCGGAGGAGCAGGTCGCCGTCCTGGAACAGCAACTTGCGCAGGACACACTGGATTCAACCGTGACGCAGATGAATCAAGGCCCCGCGGCAGCCGATGCAGCGCCGGTGGCTCCGCAGGAAGCCGATGCAGATCGCATCGAAGAGCGCACACGCTACGTCGACATGCGAGATGCACAATTCAACGTCACGCGAGCCAAATTGAATTTGTTGAACGCCGTGGGCGGCCTTGAAGACTGGGCCAAACAAGGTAGCCCGTCCGCTGCGGGTTCCAGCAAACTTGAACCGCAGGTTCTGCAGCATTAGAGCAAACAGCGCTGCGCTCTGAGTAGGCCCAGCGATCCCCTTCCCTTCCACAAAATTGTCATTCCGACCGGAGATCGATCGCTCTGCGAGCGAACGAGTGGAGGAACCTGCGGTTTCTTCCTCCCGAGCCGATCTCCAAAAGGCTCGCGTCGCGTCTAAATCTATGGAAAGAGAACCTTTTGCATCAACCGCGAAAAGCGGGGATTCCTCTTCTAAAGTGTTAAAATAAGACCTGAATCTTATGCCCTTGAAGACTCTGTTTCTTAACCCGCCCTCTTTTGAGAATTTCGATGGCGGAGCCAGTTCGCGCTGGCCCGCTACCCGTGAAATTGAATCGTACTGGTATCCGGTCTGGCTGGCCTACCCGGCTGGCATGCTGGAGGGTTCGCGCTTGCTCGATGCGCCGCCCCACCATGTCACAGCCACAGAGACCATCGAAATCTGCAAACAGTATGAGTTTCTCGTGCTGTTTACCAGCACGCCTGGCTGGCAGGGCGATCAAAAACTCGCGGAAGCTATCAAGGCCGCGAATCCTTCCATCCGAATCGCGTTCGTTGGGCCGCCGGTCACTACGTCGCCGGACCGCGCGTTGAACGAATGCCCGGTGCTCGACTTTATCTGCCGCCGTGAATTTGATTTCTCCGTTGTCGAGTATGCCAACGGTAAGCCACTCGATGAGATCCTCGGCATCAGCTATCGCAAGAATGGTCAGATCCTGCATAATCCGGACCGTCCGCAGGTTGAAGACCTCGACGCCATGCCGTGGGTGACGGACATTTACAAACGCGACATGGACGTGACCAGGTACAACGTCCCGTTCCTGCTGCACCCCTACGTCTCGCTCTATTCCACGCGCGGCTGCCCGGCGCAGTGCACCTTCTGCCTGTGGCCGCAGACGCTCAGCGGACACGCCTGGCGCAAGCGCTCCACCGACGATGTGGCCGCGGAGATGGCGCACGCCAAAGAAATCTTTCCGCATGTGAAGGAGTTCTTTTTCGACGACGACACCTTCAATATCCAAAAGGTCCGCACCATTGAGCTTTGCGAAAAGCTGAAGCCTTTGAAGTTGACCTGGTCCTGCACTTCGCGCGTCACCACTGACCGCGAAACATTGAAGGCGATGCGTGAAGCTGGCTGCCGTCTGCTGATCGTCGGATTTGAGTCCGGCGACCCGCAGATTTTGAAGAACATCAAGAAGGGCGCCACCGTCGAGCGCGCCCGCGACTTTACCCGCGATTGTCACGACCTTGGCCTGACCATCCACGGCGACTTTATTCTTGGCCTGCCCGGCGAAACCAAAGAGTCTATTCGCAACACCATCAACTTTGCCAAATCGCTGGACGTCGAAACCATCCAGGTCTCCATCGCGCACGCCTATCCCGGCACGGAATTTTACGACTTCGCCAAGAGCAACGGCTTCATCATCAATAACGGCGCCATGGTCGATGAGGAAGGCCACCAACTTGCGCACATCGAATACCCTGGGCTGCCCACGGAATACGTGCTCGAAATGGTGCATCGCTTCTACGACGAGTATTACTTCCGTCCCAAGGCGGCATGGCGGGTCGTCAGCAAGGCAATTATTAACCGCGACCTGCCGCGTCTTTATGTCGAGGCCAAGGCGTTCATGAAACTGCGCGCGCAGCGGAACCGTGTGGTGGCAAAAAGCAAACAACAGAAGGCCGCCACTGCTGCCGCTCAACACGCTGGCGCATAAGGGCACGCAAAATCCAGTGTCTACTTGATCAAGCGCGGTCAGCCTATAAACGCTGACCGCGTTTCATTGTGTGAAATTATGTTTTATTAAGCAAAACGATTTCAGGAGTCTCCGCCATCGCTTCCATGCAATCCACGATGACGTTTCGCCGCTACATGGTGCTGGTCGCCGTGATGCTGGGAGCGTCCTTTGGCGATACGTTTCTCAGCAAAGGCATGAAGCAAGTCGGCCCAGTCTCCATCCACCATTTATCGACTCTGATCGTGGTGTTGAAGGCCCCATGGATTCTGGCCGGAATTGTTTTGTTGATTGGCTTTTTCGCTTCCTATCTCACGGCCCTCTCCTGGGCGGACCTGACCTTCGTTCTTCCCGCGACTTCGTTCGGTTACGTCATTATTCCGCTGCTGTCTCACTTTTGGCTGCATGAATACATCTCACCGGCCCGATGGGCTGGCATTTTCCTCATCACGCTTGGTGTTGGATTTGTCACGCAAGGGCCCTCCTACACCAGCCACGCCCACCCGATCCCAACAGATGATGCTGCCGCACTGACGTCTAGCTCAGAAAATGCCAGGGAGCGCTCCGCATGACCAACACAACGCCAACATCCGTTTGGTTGATGATCGGAATGATTGTCGCGCTAGCGACTGCGGGAGATGTTCTGATCGCGGGTGCTATGCGCCGGATCGGAGACTTCGACGAAATCCGCACTCACGCCGGCCTCGGGGGGGCCGTCGCTGCGGTCCTGACCAATGCTCGCTTCTTTATGGGTGTGGGCTGCATGGCGCTTAGCTTCTTTACTTTGCTGTTTGCGCTCAGTTGGGCGGATGTTAGCCTGGTCGCGCCCGCGTCTGCGGCGCTGACCTTTGTCACGAATGCCTTCGCGGCCAAGTGGATTCTAAAAGAAAATGTCGACCGGCGTCGCTGGTTCGCAGCCCTCTGCGTCTGCGTCGGAGTGTTTTTTCTCGCACGTTAAGACTTATGGGAACAGCCGCATCAATCCTCGCGCGGGCAAGTCTGGCTGCAAAAATTGCTGTTGCCTTCCTGCCGCGTTGGTGAGTGCTTCTGCCGCGAGATAACCGCTGCGCACAGCGCCTTCCATCGTGGAAGGCCATCCGGTGGCCGTCCAGTCGCCCGCAAGAAATAACTGCGGCCATCCTGTGACCGGTCCCGGTCGATAGATATCCAGCCCCGGAGTCACGGAAAATGTCGCGCGCACTTCTTTAACAACCGCGGCCTTCACCAACTTTGCTTCATGCACGCGTGGAAAAAATAATGCCAGTTCCCGAAGCGCAAGATCGATGATCTCCTGCCGAGATTTGTTCACTAGAGATTTCGATGCGCTCACCACCAGTTCCAGGTAGCTTCCGGTATCACCCATCCTTCGTTCCGGCTGCAGGAGCGACTTGTTGTACATCCACTGAATCGTGGTGTCGAGCAGCACCGCGTGCTCCATGTCTGTCACGCTACGGTCGAACCAGAGATGAATGCCCGTGATCGGCGAATGCTCGAAATGTTCCAGGTTCTGCGCGAGCTTTTCCGAAGCGTCCTCCGTCTGCGCAGGCAGCGATGGCAATATCTTTTGCATGGCCTCAAAGGAAAGCGCCAGTACAACGGCGTCGGCTTCGATGCTGCCTCCCTCCATTTGTAATTTCCAGCGATGCACAGAGGAAGCATCATAAGCAAGGCCCTCTACCCTCGTACGCAGACTGACCTGGCCGCCATGCGACTCAATAAATTTCAATGCATGCCCGTACAGTTCACTGAGCGGGATTGTCGGCACTCCCATCTGGCCCGCCTGGGCGGACTGCATAAAAGATTTGCGAAAGACCATGCCGGCGTAATGGACAGAGACGCGATCCAGGTCCTCATTCAGAGCGCTTACCAAGACAGGGTTCCAGAAGCGGTCGATCGCGCGCTGCGTCTGGCCATGGCGGGCCAGCCAATGCGCGAAGTTCTCTTTGCTGTCCGCAGGCACGCCGGAAAGAAAGGCCAGCATGCCACGGCTGATTGCGATTTTGTCCGCCAGCGAAAGGGCCGAAGCTGCGAGAAACGACGGCGCGTTGTGGAGCGGAGATGGCAGAAAACCCGGCTGCAATACACTGCGCTTCCCTCCAGGTTCCAGAAAGGTAATGCGGTCGAACCAGCGAATTTTGTCGGTCACGCCGAGCTGTCGATAGAACGCGATTAAATTCGTGCAGCAGCCAAGTAGAACATGCTGACAGTTATCGACCACTTCTCCTGTCCCTGGATGTTCGTACGACGAAGCGCGCCCGCCCACATACGGCCGCCGTTCGATCAGATGCACGCGATAACCGGACGCAACCAGCGCGCAGGCCGCAGACAAACCGGCCAATCCTCCGCCGACCACGGCGACATCATGAATACGTGGCTTGGTATGGCCGCTCGGGAATTCGGATTGAGTGGGAAGTATCACAAGAGCCGTTTGCTCGGTCTAACTCTACAAGCTGCTGCGCAGTCGAAACGCCATCCAAAAGCCGCGCTGCAAAATGCCGATTTTTTCCAAGGTGGGAACTTTGATCTTCTCAGAAAACACTTCATACTGGGCATCTTCAATGCGCTGAAGCAAACGGCGATAGATCGCGACTAATACCCAGAGCGCCGCCCGGCTGTCCGGTGCGATCAAGGGTAGCAGACTGTCCGCAGCCGCATAATAATTGCGCGCGCGCGCTGCCTCCATTTCCATCAGCGCACGCTCATCGAGCGTCAATCGCCGATGGGCATGAACGGAAGCCAACTCTTCCACCGTTACGCTGAAGCGCTGAAGGTCTTCAAGCGGCAAATAAATTCTTCCATGCTCCGCATCTTCCCGTACATCGCGCAAAATATTCGTCAACTGAAAAGCGATGCCCGTTTGCTCAGCCAGTTGTTCCGCGCGAGGGTCGATATAACCGAAGATGCGAATGCATACCAGCCCGACCACGGACGCAACGAAATAACAATACCGATAAAGGTCCTCGAAGGTTCGATAAGTGACGAACTTAGAGTTCGCAGCAGAATTGAATGCCATGTCTTGGTCAAAGGATTGCTGTGTGACCTGCGCGGCGGCCTGACTTGCATCTTCCTGCTGGAGATGCGACCCCTGCTCCGGCATCGCGGCCAGATCCATCATGGTCCCCTGCACGAGTTGATCGAGCAGTTCGGTTGAAATCTCGAAACGCTGTTGCGCGTCTCGCAATGCAATGAATACGGGGTCTTCTGTGGCTCTGCCCGCTGCTGAACTCCGCCACGCATCCAGCCATTGCCGTGTTTGCAGGAGCCGTTCTTCCCGCGGCAGTCGCTCGTCGTCGGCCAGATCGTCCGCATGACGCATGAATGCGTACACTGCGCAGATGGCGGCGCGTTTCTGCTTCGGCAGGACGCGAAATGCATAGTAGAAATTTTTCGCTTCCCGGCGCGCGATGGTCTCGCATGCCGCATACGCTGCATCCACGGAAAGACTCACGCAGCCGGCCTCGCCGTCAGCTTGCCAGCCAAGGCACGCAATAATAAAGCGGCCTTGCGCGGCTTGGAGATTGCGGGCCGAGCGCGAAGCACGTTGTAATCCTGTCGTGCGATGGCGTGCAGAATCTCCTGCCCGCCACGGCTAAACAATGCAAGATCGACCGCAAGCTCTTTGTCCACGCAGTCCAACAATGGCATTCCCTGCGCAAACAGCTTGTGTGTGAAGGCCACTTCATGCTGCATCAATGCGCGAAACTCGGCGCTAAAGCGCCGCTCACGAATCTGCTCTTCGCTCACGCCAAATCGTTTCATGTCTTCCAATGGAAGATAAATTCGGTTGCGTCGATCGTCTTCGCGGACGTCCTGCCAGAAGTTTGCAAGTTGCAAAGCCGTGCATGTAAAGTCAGACAACGCAAAAAATTCTGGCTCGCGATACCCGCAGGCATACAACACCAGGTGGCCGACAGGATTGGCAGAATAGCGACAGTAATGAAACACGTCACCCATTGTTTCGTAACGTTGCACCGTTTGGTCCTGGCGAAAAGCTATGAGTAAATCCGTTAACGGCCCCTTCGGAATGTTGCAGACGCGGATGGTCTCCGCAAGCGCGACAAATACAGGATGACGTGCCTGGCCGCGATAGCAGGCATCGAGTTCCCGGCCCCAGAAATCGAGCAGGGCCAGCGATTGCTGTGCATCGCCAACCTCATCTCCAAGATCGTCGGAGATGCGGCAATATGCATATATGCTTTGGAAATGCTGACGCAACCGTTTCGGCAAGAACCATGTGGCGACGTGAAAATTTTCGTAATGCGACTCTGCCAGTTGGCGGCAATATAACTGCGCCGCCTCCAGACTTGGCGCGCGTTCCGGCATGCGATAACTGGCGGGAAGTTTCTGCCAGCCAGCCTGCAAAAGCTGTTCAACGCCGGTGTCCGTTTCGCGCAACCCGCTAGCGTTCATGCGGGACCTCACCGGGGAAAATCGCTATTTTTATGTCTTTTGTACGATCCATCAGCCGCTGCAACACGGGAACAAGCTGTTCCAGCGGCGCGCGTCCTGTCAAAAACTTTTCGCAGTCGAAGCGCCCGCTGGCAATCCAGTCAAATGCCCGACGGCACACGGAGGGACAATGATGAAAGCTGGAGCGCAACGTGAGATTGTTGTAGTGCAGGCGATTGGTGTCGAACTTCACCTTAGTGCCCTTCTGGCAGCCGCCAAAAAAATTCACTACGCCGCCCTTGCGCACCATTTCGACGGCCCACTGCCAGGTCTCCGGCAAAGCCACCGCCTCAATCACAACGTCGGCCCCGCGGCCATTCGGCGTCAGCGCGCGGACAGTAGCGACTACGTCCTGCACCGTTGTCGTCTGCACAACATGTTTTGCGCCAAATGAACGGGCCAGTTCGACCTGTTCATCGCGCTTCACCACTGCGATCACTTCCATGTTCATCAGAGACGCCAGATGGATGAACATCAGGCCAATGGGTCCCGCGCCGATCACGACTATCCGGTCTCCGGCTTTCGCGGCCGTTTCATCCATGCCATGGATCACACACGCCAGCGGTTCCGTCATCGCGGCATGTTCGAGCATGACATGCTCGGGAACACGCAATGTATTTTTAGCGACGATGCGCGCCGGGATGCGAACATACTCCGAATAGGCGCCGTTATTGAACAACAGATCGTCGCACAGATTTTCCTGCTCCTGCTGGCAGAAATAGCATGCGTCACAAGGCGCGGAGTTGAGGGTGACGACGCGATCGCCCGGTTGAAAATTTGTAACGCCCACGCCAACCTCGGAGACGATTCCCGATAGTTCATGACCAAACGAAATCGGCGGCTGGAGCATTTTGGCGTGATAGCCGCGGCGATACACTTTCAGGTCCGTACCGCAGGTCAGCGCCGCGTAGACACGCACAATGATCTCGCCCGCTTCCGCTCGCGGCACAGGCAGACGCTCGATTCGCAAATCCTCTTTACCGTGCAAGACGGCAGCGTTCATCTCAACAGCCATAGATACCATTTTCGCAGGGCGTTTCTGCCGGGCCCTTGCCGGTTTGGGCTTGCGAGTCGTGCTTCCGCCAGGCAGGAAAAATTATGCAAGTTGGATCAATATTTTCATCGAATCCGCCTTCGGCTCCGAAGCAAATACAATTGCTTCCGCTGCCCGCTCCAGCGGGAAGCGATGCGAGATAAGCCGCGTCAGGTCGAAGCCGTTTCGTTGCCCATCCAATACCAACTGCGCGGCCTCCTCCTGGATGTCGGCAGAAGAGCTGTACGATCCCAAAAGCGATTTTTCATCCATGCAAACTATAGCCGGATCGATCACAGTTTCTCCATGCTGCGTGGCGGCAAACAGCAATATCCTGCCTCCGGGCCGAGCCGCATCCATCGCGGTGCGAATCAATGCGTTGCCGCCGACTGCCAGTACAACGACGTCCGCTCCTCGACCCTCCGTATGTTTCTTTGCGACAGCAATAACATCTTCTTCGCCCGCGTGAATGGGGTGATGCAATCCAAAATGCGCTGCAATCGCATGGCGCGACGGATAAAGGTCCGAGGTCAAAACTGTCGCACCCGCCTTGAGCGCAAGTGAAGCGAGCAGAATCCCAATCGGTCCCTGCCCAATCACCAATACAGTTTCATCCGGGGTCAAATGCAGATTGCGAATGGCCTTGAAGCAAGTATTTACCGGTTCAATAAAACATGCCTGTTCAAATGGGACTGAATCCGGTATACGCACCAGTCCGCGCTGGACAATGCGGTCCATCACGCGAATATATTCCGCGAAGCCGCCGCCGGAAGGCTCAAAGCCCGCCGTGCAGCCCACATGCTTGTAATCCTCGCACTGCGCAAAGGTCTTCTTGCGGCAGTAGTAACAGTCCCCGCAAGGGATGTGATGAAAGGCCATGACCCGGTCGCCAACGCGCCAACCGCGAACATTCTCGCCGACCGCTGCAATGACGCCGGCCATTTCATGTCCGAAAATGCGCGGCGCCGAATGAGAGCCGGTGTGGATCTTTTTCAGGTCGGTTCCGCAAATGCCGCAAACATGAATGCGCACCAGCACTTCACCCGCACCGATCTGGGGAGTTGGGACCGTCTCGACGCGAACGTCATTCACGCCCCGATAGACGGCCGCCCGCATCGTCGTCGGAACACTATGCTGTGTCGATGTATCTGTAACTGCCACAGTTGCCATTTTATTCTGCCCGTTCTAAAAATTCTTGCAGTTCCTGCGCCATCTTCTTTGAAGCCCGTGTTGCATGCCGGCCCATGCGAACCACAACCGGAATAAGCCACGGACGCATTGCGACATGACCGGCAAAGGCCACTTCGCGAAACCCTCCGTGTGGGTCCGTGAAACGATTTAGGTCCGGCAGAACTTCTCCGGCCTCATCGCTCACCACACGCAGCGCCCGAAACGGCAAGCCGCGCATTTGTGCCAGCCGTGCTACCGCTGCCGTCTCCATATCGACCAGGTCTGCGCTCCAGCGTTCGGCCATGTGCAACTTCTCTTCGTGGTTGACCACATGATCGACCGTCACCAGAGTACCGCTTCCAGCTCCGCTTGCGTAGTGCTCTCCGGTACGGGCCTCGATCACAACAGCGGGCCAGCACAGGGAGTTCCTTTTGATATTACTGCGCAACGCACCCGCATACCCAACGGACAATATCATACGGAGCGGGCCACGCGCTTCGGCCATCTCCAATGCTCGCGTCACCCGCTCGCTCCCCATGCCCGCACATGTGGCAATGGCTCGGTCGCACTCAGCGATCAAAAAGCCTTCGCGGCGCGATGCCGTTCGCACCGGCCAGTCGCGCACCAGAGGAGCAATCTCGCGCGGCAATGCAGCCAGGATGGCGATGCGTGATTTCATGCTGGCTTCATGCGGTGGGCGCGTAACCGTTGGCGCGAAACCAGTCTATCGCCGCCCGCAATGCCGGCCCAACCGGAAGCATCCGGTAGCCCAATTCGCGCTCCGCCTTGGATGAACTGGCAAACATTTTTTTCCTGCCCATCTTCACGGCTTCTACCGTTGCGCGCGGCTCGCGCCCCAGCATTCGGCCCGTGATCCACTCGTCGAAAAAGGCGAATATCATGGCCACCGAATGCGGCACTTGCATGGTGGGCGAAGGCAAACCCGTCATTGCGGCCATGCGGTCCAGAATCTGTTTCAGCGTAAGATTTTCTCCGCCTAGAATATACCGTTCGCCGGGCCTGCCGCGTTCCAGCGCCGTGACGTGCATCGCCGCAACCGCCTGAACATCGACTAGGTTCAGGCCTGTGTCGACATATGCGGGGAATTTCCGATTCAAAAAATCCACTACGATGCGGCCGGTTGGCGTAGGCTTGGCATCGTTCGCGCCAATGGGTGTGGTTGGGTTCAGAATGACGACATGCTGGCCACTTCGCGCGGCTGCGATTGCCTCCTGCTCCGCTAAAAATTTTGACCGCTTGTAATGGCCCACCATGTCTTTCAGCGCAACCGGAGTGGCTTCATCCACAATCATCCCGTCCGAACGAAAGCCCATCGTCGCCACGCTGGAGGTGTACACCACGCGGCGAATGCTAACTTCGCGTGCAATCTGGAGCAGTGCGCGAGTTCCCTGCACATTGGCTGCGTACATGGCCTCGGGGTCGCGCACCCAAAGCCGATAATCGGCAGCCACATGGACGAGCGCATCGCAACCGGCGAGCGCAGACCGAAGGTTTTCCGGCTGCCGAAGATCGCCAGTAATCAGTTCTGCGTGTAGCTCTTCGAGGTGCTTTGTTCGGCTGGTCGTGCGGGTCAGCAGCCGCAATTCCGCCCCAGCGGCATGGAGCGCCTGGGCGACATGGCTGCCGACGAAACCTGTGGCTCCTGTAAGAAAAACTCGCATAGAGAATGACAGCACCCTGTCAGAGTGGCAGGATGCTGTTTAGTCGAGCACTTCGGCGTGGATGCCGATGTTCTTATCGCCAGCGGCCTTTTTTTCCCAGTACTTTCGCACCCAAGCCTCCCAGCTTTTTCCTACGGCTGTGTCGCGTCCTGTAAATGCCAGACCGGCAATTTCAGAGTATGGAATCGAGACGCGCTCGGTGGTGTCTTTGGGCATGATACGAACCAGGGAACGATGCAGCGCGGGCGCGGAACGCCGGTCGAAGATGTATCCCTCAATGCGCCCGCCGGTTTTCAGTGTGATAGTGACATCGCCGCGATAATCGAAGGCCTGTTCCAGCGCTTCGCGTGTTTCTTCTTCCGTGGCAAGTGCCGGAACCCAGCCTTCCAGGATTTCCCGTTCCGCTCCCGGCGCGACTTCCATTGCGTCGGGGTTTGGCGTGGGCTTCATGTGCGACTCGATCATGCGCGCGTCTCCTCAAGGGAACCGACGGAGGTGTGCACATGCGTTTCAATCTGCACGAATGGGTTGTGCGCATGCACGGGCTTGGCAGGCTGATTCAGCAGAGCGAGCGCGCCCTGGTCGCGATAGCGATTGAAGATGGTCGCCTTGGCCATGGCGAAAATACCGCCCAGAGAACCGAACCCGGCATCCACGGTGGAGGGTTCGTATCCGCAACTCACCATGCAGTTTGCGCACTTTGGATTTCCAGATTCCGTGCCGTAGTGCGACCAATCCGTTGTCTGCAGCAGTTCTTCAAAGGTGTCGGCATAGCCGTCCTGCAACAGATAACACGGCTTCTGCCAGCCGAACACGTTGTATGCGGGCGATCCCCACGGGGTGCATTGATAATCGCGCTTGCCCATCAGAAATTCAAGAAACAGGGGCGACATGTTGAACTTCCAATGCTTCTTACGATTGGACAAAATGGCGCGAAACAGACGCCGCGAACGGGCGCGTCCCATGAAATGCTTCTGGTCCGGCGCCTTGTCGTAGGTATAGCCCGGAGACAGCACAATGCCTTCGACCCCCATCGACATTACTTCGTCAAAAAATGCCCGCACGCTGTTCGGATCGGCACCGTCGAACAGCGTGGTGTTGGTGGTCACACGAAACCCACGCTTCACCGCCTCCCGAATCCCTTCGACAGCAATGTCGTAGCCGCCTTCGCGGCAGACGGAAAAATCATGGTGTTCGCGCTGGCCATCCAGATGGACGGAAAACGTGAGGTATTTACTCGGCTTGAAAAGGTCGATCTTTTCTTTGAGCAGCAGCGCATTTGTGCACATGTAAACGTACTTTTTGCGGTCCACCAGGCCAGCGACGATCTCACCGATCTTCGGGTGCAGCAACGGCTCGCCACCGGGGATGGAGACCATGGGCGCGCCGCACTCCTCGGCTGCGCGAAAGCATTCCTCAGGCGTCAAATCCTTCTTCAAAATATGTGCTGGATACTGGATTTTTCCGCAGCCGGCGCAGGCCAGGTTGCAGCGGAATAAAGGCTCCAGCATCAGAACCAGCGGATAACGCTCACGGCCACTCCAGCGCTGGTGCAACACATAGGTTGCGACCGTCCACATTTGTGAGATTGGCACTGCCATTCAGGTTTCTCCTCGAGTTGCATGCTTCCAATGTGCTTTGGTTTGCGCTCAAAGTCACATCGATCAATATGTTTTTTCCAGCGCTTCCGGCTGCATCGCGCGACGATATGTAGTCAGCGCCAACAGCGGGAAATAATTGCGATACATGTGGTACGCAAGATAAAAGACGCGCGGAAATCCTGTTCCAGTGTATTCTTTCTCGCTCCAGGAACCATCGGGATTCTGCTGCTGCAATAGCCAGCGTATCCCTTTGGCAACGGAATCGCTTCGGGTGTCTCCGGCCGCCAGCAAGCCAAGAATGGCCCACGCCGTCTGCGAAGCGGTACTAGGGCCGATGCCGCGCAGCGTTGGATCGTCGTAGCTGGCGCAACTCTCTCCCCAGCCGCCGTCGGCGTTCTGCATCATGCGAATCCACTCTGCCGCCTGCTGGATCTGAGGCTCGTGGTTCCAGACACCCATCGCTTCCAGCCCGCGCAAAACAAGAAATGTGCCGTAGAGATAGTTGACGCCCCAGCGCCCAAACCAGCTTCCGTCCGATTCCTGCTCGCGATAGATGAATTGAATGGCACGTTCCACGCGAGGATCTTTGCGGGTCACGCCATAGCTGGCCAACATCTCTAAGATGCGTCCGGTGATGTCGACGGTCGGCGGGTCCAGCATCGCATTGTGGTCGGCGAATGGGATGTGCTGGAAGATCATTTTTGTGTTGTCTTTGTCGAAGCTGGCCCAGCCGCCATTTTTGCACTGCATCGCCCATATCCAGCGAATGGCCCGCTGCGTGACGTCATACTGGTAACGCTCGCGCGGATTGTCCACCTTATTGAGCGCCAGCAGCACCTGGCCGGAATCGTCCACATCGGGATAAAACTCATTGTTGAACTCGAAATACCATCCGCCCGGTTCGACATTCGGGACCTTGACCGACCAGTCGCCCTTGTGACGGACTTCTTTCGACAGCATCCAATCGGCGGCCTTCAACAATCCAGGATCATCCTTCGGAACGCCAGCCTCGCCGAGCGCAAAGACCGCATACGCCGTGTCCCATACCGGCGACATGCAGGGCTGCATGCGAAAGGTCGGTTCGATCTTTCCGGGAATGCCCGGCTCTTCAATGCCAAGTTTTTCAAATTCATCCAACGCGCGAATTACCTGCGGATCATCGAGCGAGTAGCCCTGGCAGCGCAGCGCAATAATCGCATTCAGCATGGCCGGGTAAATAGCGCCGAGACCGTCGGTCATTTCCATGTGTTCCAGCATCCAGCGCTCGGCTTTTTTCAGGGCAATCGCACGCAGCGGACGCACATGGATGCGTTCAGCCCAATGGACAATGCGATCGCAAATCAGAAAAAAATTGCGCCAACTGAAGACCTTCTTTTCCCAATGCAGATGAAGATTGGCGTGTTCCCGCCCGCCGACAAACAACTCGTCGATTCCCTGCTCGGCGGGAATCTTCTTAAACGGTTTTTTTGCGTAAGCGATCGACAGCGGAACCAGAATCGTCCGCGACCAGGAAGAGATTTCGTACAGATTGAAGTAAAACCACTTGGGAAACAGCACGATCTCGGGCGGAATGGCGGGAACCGCGTTGTAATCGTATTGGCCGAAAAAACAGAGGTACAGCTTGGTGTAGGTATTGACCTCAGTGACGCCGCCGTGAGCAAGGACCCACTCGCGAGCGCGGGCCAGCACGGGATGCTCCGCCGACCAGCCCATCAGCTTCAATCCGAAATAGGCCTTGACGGTGGCGCTGATGTTCGACGGGCCGCCACGATAGATGCTCCAGCCGCCATCTTCCTGCTGATGCCGCAGGATCTCCTGGACTGCACGCAGCCTGCGGCCCTCATTCCCGGTACCAAGCAAGGTGTGCAGCAGAATGTAGTCTGACTCCAGCGTCGTGTCCGCTTCCAGTTCGCCACACCAATAGCCATCGGGGTGTTGCTGCGCGAGGAGAAAGTCCCGCGAGGAACGGACTGCATCCTCAACATGGTCCAAGCTGGCATCGAGCCTGCCGTACCGGACTGCGGCGGGTTGTGCGCGTTGCTGGAATGGATTCATGGATGGACGCGAATCTCTATGTGAATCAAGATGTCCGAATGCGAACCAATGCATCCGGCGAATCGACAGTTCTGCCAGACACGCAAACTACGAAATTACAGTCGCCGTTTGCGCGGGAGCAGTCGTAATCGCCCGCACAATCTCCGGCGGCAGGCCGAAGCGGACGTTTTCCGGCATGACCTCTACCTCTTCGACGGAACCGAACCCATTTCGTTGCAGGTAATTGATGACATCCTGCACCAGAACCTCCGGCGCGGAAGCGCCCGCAGTCACCGCCACAGTCCGCGCATTCTCCAGCCATTCGGGACGGATCGCTTCGGAATTGTCGATCAAGTAGGCAATCGTGTCGAGGTTGCGGGACACTTCCACCAGGCGGTTGGAATTCGAGCTGTTGTTCGAGCCGACGACCAGCACCAAATCGGCCTGATGGGCCACGTTCTTGACTGCGACCTGACGATTTTCGGTAGCGTAGCAGATGTCCTGCGAATGCGGGCCGACGATTCTGGGGAACTTCGTCTTGAGCGCCTGAATAATGTCGCGCGCCTCGTCCAGGCTCAACGTAGTCTGGGTCAAATAGGCGACACGGTCGGGGTCGGGGACTTGCAACTCTGCCACTTCTTCGACGGTGGAAACGACCTGGGTCTCTTCCGGCGCTTCGCCCAATGTGCCTTCAATCTCGTCGTGGTCGCGATGGCCGATCAGCACCAGCGAGTATCCCTGGCGGGCGAACTTCACCGCTTCGACATGCACTTTGGTCACTAACGGGCAAGTGGCGTCGATGACCTTCAACTTGCGCTGCTTGCTGATCTCGCGCACCGCAGGGGACACACCATGCGCACTATAAATGACGCGCGCGCCTTCCGGTACTTCATCGATATCGTGGACGAAGATCGCGCCTTTTTCCGCCAGATCGTTGACGACAAAGCGGTTATGAACGATCTCGCGGCGTACATAAATCGGAGCGCCAAAGGTTTCCAGGGCAATCTGAACCACATCGATGGCACGCACGACACCAGCGCAAAATCCTCTTGGCTTCAATAAAAGAATGCGGCGGTCGGCAGTGCTGCTGGAACGAACAGGAGCTTGATCCTGGGAAATGACAGTCACATGCATAGTATACCGTTGGAGACTGCCTGAAAGATAGAAAGAATGGTCATTTTGCACCAAATTTGTGGCGGTTTCAAGCCATCGCAGCCGCCAGAATGTGTACCGACAGCACGCTGATGTCGTCTTCCTGGCCGAAGTTCTTGGCCGCGTCTGCAATCGCGGCAGCGGGCTGATTGCTGATGGCCTGGGTTCGCTCGAAGCCGAAGAGTTCCTTCTTGTCGTTGGTAGCCTCGACCACGCCGTCGGAAACGAAGGTGAGCCGATCGCTAGGTGCAAGCTGGTAATGCGTCTCTTCATAGCTGCCCTCAGCGAGAATGCCCAGCGGCAGGCCCGGAGCGACGGGCAGCTCTTCGCCATTGCGATACGGCGCGAGATGCCCGGCGTTGGCGATTGTCATCTTGCCATCGGCTGATATGAGCGCAGCGCAGCAGGTGACGAAACCGCTAATCTGTCCATGCAGCACGCGATTCAAGTGCGCCAGCACCTCTGCTGGCTGGCGGGAAGTCTCATTCCGCAGCGCGCCGACGATGGTGCTGACCGTCATTGCGGCTTTCAGTCCCTTGCCGCTGACATCGCCGACGACGATCAGCAGCGAGCCGTCGTCTCCGGGTTGTACATGAAAAAAATCTCCACCAACTTCGCTGGCCGGAAGATAAACGTTCTCGACGTTGAAGCCCGGCGTGCTTGGCGACACCGCCGGAACGAGCAAGGATTGCACACTGCGGGCCGCCTCAAACTCGCTGGCATAGCGCTCCTCCTCACTGCGGGTGCGAGCGAAGCGATTTACCAGAATGGCCAGCATCGCAAGTAGGAAGAGAAATTCCGCCAGCACGTCGGAACTGACGGGAAATGGTTGGGACAATACGGGAAAATTTCTGCCTGCGAAACGATGCTGCCAACCGAGCTGAAACGTACCAAGAATAAAGTCACGCGCAATCTGATCGACGTATACAAGCACAACCGGGACGAGCAGCAGTCGCGCATCGGCCAACTTTTCTCTGGCGCGTTGCAATAACAAAACAAGTATCCACAGGGTGAGAGGAAGAGTCAGTACCGTCTTTGAAATGCCCCATATCGGAACAGGTACATAATCGCGCGCGTTGGGAAGAGAATAGAGCAGGTTTATCAGGGTATCGAGCAGTAGCCCGGCAATGACACCATAAAGAAACCACGTCCGGCGTCCGCGCAGCAGCACATAGTAGAAAGCGACGGAAGCAAACAGTCCAAGATCGAGAATCAAATCGTTATATCGGTAGTAGCTCCGAATCCCCACCGAATGCAGGCTTCTATAGATTCCCCATGCATCGGACGCCGCCCCCAGAAGCAACATGCAGCCGAACCAGAGATACTCTTTGTCCCGGCGGCGAAACAGAAAGAGCGCCAACGAGACCAGGCCGCCTAGCGTGGCAATCAAGGCGATAAAATAAGTCTGCATGATGGAATGTATAAAGGCGTCACGCCCGGATTGAAATTGCGCACGAATCAGAGGGGTTGCACCAAAATAACTTGTTCCGCGCGGGCCGCCCCCTGCATAACTGGCCCATGCATGCCGCTGCCATATGCGGATGGCAATCGTTACGGTGTGCGGACCCGTCGCGAGCGATGGAGGCAAAGTGAAAAGGTTGGGGCGGCAGAAATGCCCAACTGGATGCGGAGGCATTTTGCCGCATCCGCCGAGAAGTGAACCGTCGACATAGATCCGATAATTGGTGACGATCCCTGGCAACAACAACGATAGGGAGCCTTCGCCTGCGGGAACGACCACTTGAAAGCGATACCATGCGAAGCCGCCATAGCCGGGATATCCCTGGGCCGACCAGGACTCGTCCGAGCGCAGAAGCGGCCAGTGCGAGTCGTCGAAGTTCGGACTGGCCCATGCCGGGTTGTCCCCGGTGTGAAAGCGCCACAGACCGTCGAGCGATACGACCGGCTCGCGGCCCGTGATGAGACTGAATTTTTGTGCGTGGACTCCTCTGTACGCGCAAATAAGGAACAACAGTAAGAATAGAGTTGCCTTTTTCATGCAAGGGCCGCTTTCATGTTCACCGTGCGGGTAACTGACAACACGCTGATGTCGTCTTCCTGTCCGAATTGCTTTGCAGCTTCGGCAATTTCATGCGCAGGTTGATTGCTAATCGCCTGGGTGCGTTCAAACCCGAAGAGTTCTCGCTTCTCGTTGGTGGCCTCGACGACGCCGTCCGAGACGAACGTCAGCCGGTCGTTGGTAGCGAGTTGGTAGTGTGTTTCGGCGTAGCTTCCATCACCAAGAATCCCCAGCGGCAGGCCGGACTCGACGGCCATCTCTTGGCCGTTGCGATACGGAGATAAGTGCCCGGCGTTGGCGAGAGTCATTGCACCATCGGCTGCGATCAGCGCGGCGGCACACGTGACGAAGCCGTTGATTTGGCCATGCAGAACGCGGTTGAGATGGACGAGGATTTCGGATGGCTGGCGGGACGGCTCGTTGCGCAACGCGCCGACGATGGTGCTGACGGTCATGGCAGCCTTCAATCCTTTGCCGCTTACGTCGCCGACGACAATCAACAGCGAGCCGTCCTCGCCTGGCAATACCTGAAAGAAATCTCCTCCAACGCTACTGGCGGGAAGGTAAACAGTTTCCACCGCAAAGCCCGGCGTGTTGGGCACGGTTGCTGGAATCAGCATCTGCTGCACCTGCCGCGCTTGCTCCAACTCCAACTTCAATTGTTCGCGCTCACGCTGGCCACGCACAAACCGCCGCAACATCAACACCGTGATAATGGCCAGAGAAGGCACAGTGCCAATCTGGGCCAGGGGGATGCGGACCCCGAAGAATGAAAAAACCGTCGGTATATGCAGCGCCGCTAGCTGCGGCACATTCCTGGAGATGGCCACCAGCAGCACGGCAGTAAGCGCCAGCAAGCCCTCAGTGCGGTTCCGGCGAATGCCCTGGTAGGTCACCCAGACCAGGACCAGTCCGAGCAGCAAGGTAAGCATAACGGTGAGCGGCGAGAGCCAGACAATGGCATGGACGGGAACCACGCGGCCATAGAGTGGAGTTTGCTGCATGGCCGACCCTGCCGCAAGCAGCAGCACCATTACCCAGGTGAAGCGGTACAGCCATGCCATTTGAACGGTGCGTTCGAGCCGAAACCAATAACTCCAGAACAGAACCCAGACGCCGATTTGTACTGCCGGCAGGATTGCGAATAAAACGAAGACAAGGGAGTTCCCAGGAATCCATATGGTATGGATACTCAACTCAGCAAGCACCAGGAAAGCGAGGCTGATCGTGCAGTTGAGTCCCAGCCAGAGATAGGCCAACTCACTGCGATCCAGAGCGAAGAACCAGAAAGCGATCAGGATGGCCAGCGGCTGAACTGCCATTTCCAGTAAACTGCTGGCTCCTCTGAGATAGACGGTGTACCCGCGCAGGCGCAGCAGATCCTGGATGATCCTGGTACGCCCCAAGACCGGCGGCCCATGCAGCCCACCGGCCTCCTGTTGCAACACTGGCGTGGCAGCGGCCATCCACATGCGAATGGCGATCGTTACCGGACCGCTGGGGAGATTGGCTGGGAGAGAAAAAGCAAGTGGCCGATTGTCATAGTAGGTGACGCCATGATTGCTGAACTTGCCAAATTGTCCGGCTAGCTGGCCATTGACATATATCTGGTATGCGTCGTCGAATTCGTCCGGCATGCGGATGGCGAGCGCTTCTTTTGCGGCTTTTGCCTCACCCAGCACATTCTCTTGAAGAATGTTGGCCCGTAGCCGATACCAGGCATAACCGGAATAGCCAGCGTAGCCGCGCGCTGTCCAGCCGGGAACAAAACCGTGGCTGCCGCTGTTGGGATCAACGGAGCCCGGAAGCGGGGTCAGATCCATCGTGCTCCAGCCGGAG
>DAHUZH010000048.1 GCA_027306695.1 Acidobacteriaceae bacterium | reverse complement strand
AGTTCGCTGAAGCTGTACCCCATGCCCGGAATGGGAGCGGAGTAATACGTCAGCATCCCGAGACCGAAGGAGATCACCAGCAGCAGGTTGGCGAACTGGCCGAAGTGGAAGCTGCCGTAAAAGCCCTGCGCGGTCGAGAGCGCATTCTGGATGCCGAACCAGGCGATCATGATGACGGCGAGACCGCGAAACATATCGAGGCCCATCGTCTGGATCGCTGGACTGTTGGTCGCTAGCAATTGACCGATTGCCTGGTTGAGAAAGGTGAAAGGGTTCGGTTCCATAGTCTGTCCTTTTGGCTCAGTGTCCATTCGGGTTGAGTGAGATCGCGTGCAAGGAATCGCTGACCCCGCCGGTAATCTGCTGCATGGTGTTGGGAAAGTTCTGCTCGAAGTAAATCGCTTCGTTGATGGCCCGGTTCTGAGCATCGATCTGCTGCTTCTGGGCGATCAGTTGTTGCTGTACAGAGGCTGCGAGGATCTGGTTGGTGTCCTGCTGGGAATGGATTTGCAGCAATGTCGCCGTATTGATCTTGCCCAGCAGCGCATTCTGGGTCTGCTGGCTTGGGTCGGTCGAATAGGTGTCGGCATCGAGGTTGGCGAGCTTCTGCGCCAGAGCTTCGGAGTTCGACCGGATCGTGCCCAGCGTTGCCAGGGTGCCGGTGGTTGTCCCCTGCGCCAGCTCCGATGTCGCGTACTGGTTTTGGATGGTGGCTTGCGTCGCGGCATCCTGTGCCGCAAGACTGCCACCGGGATAACTCTGCACTTGCACCACCGCGTCGCGGTATCCCTGGGCTGCCTGCGAAGGAGAGCCGATGTCGAGCGCATTCACCCATGCCGACGTGTTGCCGTAGGTGTTGGGCGCGGAGAGGTTCGTCCACAGCGCGAAGTCCGTGGCATAGCGAGCGGCCAGGTCCTGCGGCATCTGCGACATTTGATAAGCGAGGTTGTAGGCCGAGACGATCTGGTCGCGGGTCTCGACCGCCGTGGTGTACATCTGCTCCAGTTGTCCGAATTCCTGGACGGCCTCCCCGAAATTCGAGGCATCGAAGACGGCAAACTGCGCATGCGCCATAGGCGCGAGCAGCGTGGCAAGCGAGAAAATTAGATAAAGAATCCTGAGCGATTTCATGATGATTTACCTTTCCTGCAATCGTTCATGCGAATGTGGGTGGTGTTTTCGGGCAGCGATTGTGTGGACGACTTGCCGGTGTCGGCACCGGCAGCAGTCCGACGCGCATTGCTTGTGGTCAACGCGGGCATAGTGCAGCGGCGATGGCTTGGGAGGCTGTGTGCTCGTATCGCAACCGGCCAGAAAACAACACGCACAGAGAATGACGACAAATATCCGCATCAAAAATCTCCCGGCATGGTGTGGTTTTCATACGCAGGCAGCAGCATGTCCTGCGTCAGATAGACCTTGATGCGATGGCCTTCGCGGATGGTGATCGTCGGCAGAATGTTGATGAAGCGATCCAGCACATCCGCTCCCGACTGCGACAGACTGGAGGCCACGCCCTGCTCATACATGGCCGGGCCGCTGATGTTATAGCCGCTGCCATACATGGTCGCCTCCGCCGCGCCCGAGATGACGCCGAGGGCAATCGAGGCACCGAATATCTGCAGGTAATGGTTGTTCACCTGATCGCTTAACCCTGTCGCCCCGGCCTGATCGAGACCTTGGAACTGGTCGAGATCGACCGAGTAACCATCGGGCATCAGCATGCGATGGAAGCGGACGGCCAGCCGCCGCTGGCCGAATCCCGAAACCTTCTGGACATCGCCCAACAAAAAAGTGCCGGCGGGAATCAGCACATGCTGGCGGTCCTGGCTGTACACGGGGTTCGTGACCATGACCTTCACTGGCCCAGCAAAATCGCCGACCAGCCTATTCAGTAATGCTGTGTCGAGGATGGTCCCCTCGAACAACACGTAGGGCTGGCCATGCGCGGAGTTGAGATTTACTTCGGGGCCACGCTTAGTAGCTGCTGAATTCTGCTTTGCATTCGGAGAAGCATTCGGCACACTACCCGGCATCTGTTGCGTCTGGAGCGATGCGGGCGCACTCTCACTGCCCATGCTGGTTCCTGGATTCTGCTGCCAAGGACTCCGCGCCATGTGGTCATGCGACGGAGCGACATTCGGTGTCACGAGGTTCGAGGCGAAGCGAGACTTAAAGGCCAACGCCTTTTCCGCATCCGCGATGGGATCGCGGGGCGGCTGGCTATCGAGCGGCCTCTGTCCATATGTACCCGTGACTGTGCCAGTATGTCCGCCCGGTGGGAGATCTGCATCCCCTGTCGATTCTTGGACTGTTTTCCGCAGTGCTTCTACCTGCCGCTGTTTCGCCGTCAGGTCTTCCTGGAAGCGTTCGATATTACGCTGATTGGCCTCCGACGTCGGAGCAATGGACGCGGGCGCGAGCGGCTTTGCCGCTGGCTTGGCGTGGTTCTTCGAGAACAGCACAGCCAACAAAATCACCACCGAAAGCCCGGCGATCAGGTAACTCTGGCTCTGCTTTGCCACCACGCCGGCAGGCTGCGTGCGTTGGTCATGCACGGCACTCGCCCGGCTGGGCGACGTGAGAGAAGGCTGTGTCTCTGGGGTCTCTTTTTCTTCTGGCATGGGCGTCCCCTACTTTCCTTTGCGCGCAAATGCGAGCTTTTTCTTGCCGATCTGGAGATAGCCCTTGTCGACGACCTGCGCGACCACGTAGGTGTTGTCTTTGAGCTGGAAACTAACCAGATCGGGCTTGCCGTCTTTCAGCTCATAGACGGCGAACTTCTCTTGGGCCGACGATTTGATGTAAGTGAAGTGGTCATCGTGATAGATGGCCTCGATGTCGAAGGGCGGTTTGTTTTTGTACTTGTAATCGAAAGTCAGATGCGCGACCGGATAGCTGGCGCGGAACGCTTCGACGGCCTGTTGCGCATGCAGTTCCACGGCCTGCGCCTGGATGCGTGCGGCGGTGACTTCGGAAGCTGGCACGAACGTCTCCGGGCCGCGCACGCTGGCGAGCGTCGATGGATCGGATGGTTCGATGACGACCTTCAGATCTGGGTCTGCTGTTTCGTCGTCATCGAGCGTGAATGAGTAAACGTTGCCCTTGTCAGTGATCAGGTTGAGGTTGGAGTGGATGCCTTCCTTGGCCGGATGGAGGAAGCAATAGTTCTGCACGGCATCCAAAATCCAGAAGTCCTTATCGCCGGTGGCGACTTCCAGAATCTTCTCTGTCGGTGGCAGCGCTATCAGCGTGGTGTAATGCATCTTTGCGCGAATGGGGACGATGTCGTTCGCGTGGTAATGCACGATGCGGGCGATCTGCTGGGCGTGGCTGAATTGTGCGCCGAGCAGCAGCGCGAGCAGGGTCATCACTATCAAATAGACATTCCAGAATTTACGGCTCATGGGTTCTCTCCTGGGAAGCGAGTTGAGGAAAATCTGCAGCCAGATGCAACAGACCCTGCTCTGGCCCGTAATGGGCGAAATACTCTTGCTTGCGCAGGTTGTCGCGCGAGTTGTTGGTCGCGATCCAATAGGTCAGCGCATCGACTTCGAGTGCCAGCTTCTTGGTGGTGCGTGGCTGTTTCAGCAGAAGGTCGCGTTTGGGAACCAGCGATTCCAGCAATTCGAGTTCCGTATCGTTCAACTGGAAAACTTCCGCGTACAGCTTGCGGTCCATGTTCGGATTGGCGAGGAAGATTTTTGTTGGACACGATTCGTGGACGATGTGCAGCATCTCGGAAGCTGCCAGTTCCACCACGGATTGCGTCGCCAGCACCATCGCGGCATTTTTCTTGCGCCATGTTTTTTCGGCACGCGTGATCCACTCGCGGATGGTGGCGTTTTTCAGAAACATCCACGCTTCGTCGATGACGAAGCACTTGAAAATCGCGGTGTTCTCCGGCTTTTCAATCTCCGCCGACGCCTGATGCAGCACGTAAAACAACAAAGGCTCCAGCACGTCCGGCGCATCCGACCAGCCATCGAAGTTGAAGGTCTGAAAACGCGAGAAGGTCAGCGTGTCCTCGACGTTGTCGAACAAATGGCTGAACTGTCCGGCCCCCTGCTGTCCAGATTTGGTCCAGCGGTGCAGCCGCTCGCCCAGAGGGCCAAGGATGGAGGCGAAGTTCGTCAGCGTCCGAATCTCCAGCGGCAACTGGTACACGCGCTCGACAGCCGCGTAGAGCGATTTTTCATCCTCCGGGGTGAGCGCATACTTGCCCTGGGCTTCGATCAGGACACGGGTGAACAGGTAGAGAAAATTGAGATTCTCGTGCGTGGGTTCCAAGGAAAACGGATTGATCGAGAAGCCGGGGCTTTTCAGGCCGACATTGAGATACGTCCCGCCGAAAACGCGAGTCAGCGTCTCGTAGCTTCCACCGAGATCGAAGATGAAGGTCAGCGGACTGTATTTCTGGAGCGACTCCAGTAAAAAATTCAGCAGGAAACTTTTGCCCGATCCCGTTGCGCCCAGCAGCAGCGTGTGCGCCACATCGCCCGCATGCAGATTGAAATAGTACGGGGTGGCATGCGCCGTTTCGAGGATCGCGAGATGTTCGCGTTCGAGATGCGCATTCCACTTGGAGCCGGAATCGACGCTGAACAGAAACGAAAGGTCGGCATAGTTGGAATTCAGCGCCCACTGTTTGCGCAGATTGAATTGCCGGTTGCCGGGAATAGTAGCGAAGAAGGCGTTTAGCAGGTTGTAGCGTTCCTCGTACAAGAGGCCGTCATGCTGGGTGAAGAGTTTTTGAAACTCGGCCACGGCGTGTTCAACCCTGACGCGGTCTTCGTCGTAAATCACGACCGTCAGCGTGAATTCGCCGAAGGACTTTCCCTCCATGCCGAGGGCCGTGAGCGCTTCGCCCAACTCCGCGACGGCGGCCTCTTTCGAGTCATCGACCAACTCTTCCCGCGGGCCGGAGTGTTTCTGCTCCTGTAAGTTGGATAGAAAGCTGGTCTTTGAGTTGTGGTGATGACGCCGGCGTTTGTTGATTTCCTTGCGTGCCCGCGCGTTATCGACAGGATGCCATTCGGTGACGACGTGAAAGTTGGCTGGGACATCGAGCAGGCCCTGCAACAGCAGGGGCCGCGTCTCGCTGGGCAGTTCCTTCAACGTCAGCACACGGACGTAATCGTCATCCATGCGCAGATGGCCGCGATGCGCTTCCAGTTCCGAATCGCACATCTGCCAATCGAGATGCTGCATCCCGTGCAGCTTGCCGTTCATAATCTTGGAGGGGCGGAAGTTGACGAAGCGCCGGACCAGCCGGAAAGCTTTCTCCGCCCCTAGCAGCTCGATCTCCGTGAGATCGCTGAGCTGCCCACTCAAACTCTGGACTTTCTGCTGTAAACGCATCCTGTCCCGTTCGATCTGCTCATACAGCAGCGTGCGTTCTTGATTGCTCGAAAACAGCGCGCGCAAGTCCCGCAGGGACGAGCGTGGATGTTGTGGCAACTGCGCCAGCGCATGCAGCAGTCCAGTCCGGGCGTAGCTGCCGTCGATCATCACGATCCAGAAAATCTCGATGGAATACAGGCGGTCTGATTTCGCATGGAGAAAATCGGCACGCTGCTCCACTGCCGCGTGTACCAGTGGATCGTCGTATTTCGTATGAGTTATCTCTGGATGGTTATGCCGGAAAAGCACCTGATACAGCCGGGTCTTTTCATCGAGCGAGCGAAACGCAGCTTCGAGACGTTTGACCACGTAATCCCGCCCGGCATGGTCGAGGCCTTCGGCATCGATGCCGCCGATTCTCAGAGCGCAGCCAAGATCGCCGGATTTGGTCAGGAAACAGTGCTCGTCCCAGAAGCCGTACAGATTCAACTGCGCCATGAACGCCCCAGCTTCCTTCCAGTCCCTCGTGATCTGGTTAATCCTGAACATGACGCCTCACTATGCGAATTTCTGTTGGTTCCCATTGCATCGGGTCGTACCGACGGCGGAACTTGCCGGAGTTGAACAGCACCCGCAGGATTTCGACATCGTGCTTCGTCGCTATGCGGGCGATAACGACTCCGATGACGAACAGCAGGATGCCGCCGAGCAGCGAGTGCATCAGCGAGAAGACGGCCCCGCCCGCAATCAGCGCAACGAAGAACAGCCGCCGCTCCGCGCCCAGAATGGTCAGCGGGCGATTCATCGCTTTATGGACTTTGTTCCGCCGTGGATCACCCGCCGCCATTTGCCGACCTCCTTTCCGCCCGTCCTGTTGTTGTTGGTTCCTACGGGAAAAGCCAGGCCATAAAGTTGACCGCGCCGATGGCCATGCCGATGCCGAAGACGATCCCGGCCAGCATGCGCTTCGACTGGCCCTCGCCATAGGCAAACATCAGTCCACCGACCACGATGGCCACTAGGCTTAACCCTGTAGCTATCGGTCCGGTGAATGCCTGTTCGAGAACGCCGACCGCGTTCTCCCATGGACTTCCGCCGCCCGCTTGCTGGGCAAATGCAGGTGCTGCCATGAGGAAAAAGAGTGATGGAATGACGGCCATTCGTGAGTGTTGGCGCGCCCGCGAAAAGCCATTGCGAATGGAAGAAATCTTTGGCTGCATACGTCCCTCTCGATTGCATTTCGATTTCAACGAGTACGTTTCGTCGAACGTTATGGAGGGAAGATTAGGAGGGATTGCCGAGCACGTCCAAGACTTCCTTGGATCGCATTGATAGCCGCTGGCTATCAATGAAAAATGCTGTGCAGTGGAGTGTTAGACAGCGAAAGACGCAGCAGCGATGAACATGCTCGAAGGGACGGTACCGTGTATCCGAAGCGCGAGAGAGCGCAGAGGTGTGCATTCCCGCGATGGCCAGCAAAGAACACGCGGGACAGGCGCGGGTCAAGGCTCACGCCGCAGGATGCGGAATCCTTCTATGCCTTGAGGCGCGCAGGCACGCGTGCAGAATCAGCAGGGCGTGGGAAGGAACCGGAGAATCGCTTGGCAGCGATCCTCCCCTGGATTCGTCCCATTCTCTGAGCGGCGGCCTGATGGTACTCGAAGTCGAGTTCGATCCCGATATACCTCCGGCCCGTCAGCAGGGCTGCGGCGCAACTGGATGCCGACCCGCAGAAAGGATCGAGTACCATCTCACCCGGCAGCGTGAAGGTGCGGACCAGTGGCACGAGTGACACTACCGCCTTTTGTGTTGGATGGAGTGCGTTCCCGGTATAGATCAGCCGCTGCACATCCGGCAGCGGAGATTGCGGCAACGGTGGGTTACCCTTCGCCAGCAGGTATGCCTGCTCATGCTGGCACTTCATGAATTTCACGCTCGACGTGTAAGACTTGCGAAACACGAAATGCCCTACGGGACGGAAACCTGCACTGCGCCACGCATCAAGGAAATGATCGGCCCGCGGCCAGCCGTAGAAACATACCATCAGGCGATTCTGCTTCAGCACCCGGAACGCCTCGGACATGGCGGGCTTCAGCCAATTGCCATTGCAATCGTTCTGGAGTGTGCGGCCATTACGGTCGCGATAATTCACCAGATACGGTGGATCGGTCAGGATGAAGTCGATGCTGTTTGCCGGGAGACGATGCATCGCGGTAACACAGTCGCCATGCAGGATGCGGTTGACAGGAACTTCGCTGATGATCGGATTGGTTTTGCTCTGATTCATGATTTTTTCTCCGTTTCGGCCCTGACTCTGTCGGGGCACACAGCCGGAGGACGCGAGGGATGGATGCTCCCAAGGCCAAAGGCTGCATTCTCGGAGGGTGCCCGTCATAGGCGGGAGGAACCGAGACCCGCAGGGCCAGCGGAGGAGATGGTTCTTGGCTCTCCGCTGGAAGCAGAAGCCTGCCGTGCCGCAGGGCGCAGCCTGCACTTCACTCGCGGTGCCCGAGAGAGCAGAACGAAACGGAAGATTTGAAGAATAAAAACAATCGCCGCAGAAATAGAACCTGGCGTCCTGCCGTTATCCGAGAGGATTTAGTAGCCGTCCGCTTAACTCATCCTGAAGGATGCCGTTCTCGTCGTGGACCGCGATGTGCTCGCCAACGATCAGAGATTCTGGAAAGATCGCAAAACAGGACCCATCGGAATGTGCCGCACTCGGTACCTTCAATGCCGAGATATGTCCAGTGCGAAAGCAGGCCAGACCCAATCGCTGCGTCGGAGTTAGCCGTCCGCGAGCATTCGCAAGAAATCGAGAGGGAGTCAGGGCAATCAGTTCTTCACGCGATGTGTCAAGGTCTGCATGCATGTCGGGGGAGGTGAGATCCAGTACGCGAAGCAGCGCACATTTGAGTGTCAGCACCAGATCCGGATTGCGGGGAGCGCCGCGCAACTTTCCCTGCCTGTCTATAAAGAGGGCATCGACTTCACGTAGTGCCGTCAACTGGCTGTCTGCGGTATAAAGAACCGAAAATGCGCCGGGAGAGTTGTATCGCCCTCCCCGATCAAGGGAACCGATGGCCGACAAAGGCGATATGCGCCATCGGTCGGGAATGACCCGGAAAGTGAAGCCGGTATATGAAACCAGTGGCGCCCGCTCCAATACCGCAATCAGCTTTTCAAGGGTATGCAATGGCGGGCCTTCAGGCGGTCTGCCGGACGCTCATGGCGTCGAGAAACGCTTCGAGCGGAGCCAGGTCTCCCGACTGGATGAACTCCATCGGAGCATGGTTTTCCAAGTGCCGGTTTGGAGCATTCAGAAAAATACGCGCATGGGCTTTGTCGCCTGCGTACAAATCCACGAGTGCAATCCAGACGCGATAAATTCTGCGAAGCTCGCTTTGCAGGCTGCTCGCATCGGGATGCTTGCGGACGCCGGGCGCTTTGCGGCCAACCGCACTGGCGATCATCCCCACAGGGACATTCAGTTCTCGTGCAATCCGCGCCGCATCGAGACGCCCTGTCTGAGGGTTGAAAAGCGTTGGCTCGGCCACCTGAAATGAATGTGTAGCAGACATTTGGCCACCTCCACTCTGGATCATATAAGGAGCGTAATAGTTACGTCAATCTTTCTTTTAGGTATTTATATTGTAGCTTAATCGTTGTCATTATCTTGTGATGTTAGTTTCCGGTATGGCGTTCGTGTCTTATCGATCTCGGCAGGATCAATAAGACGGACTCTTCCAGCAGACATAAGGTCACGGCGGACAAGTTCGTATGGATCATAAAAATACCGTTCAGTAAGGAAGGCGGCCAAGCCGTCAAGGTCTGGAAAGAGGGACAGACTCGTAGCGCCGCTTGCTCCAAGCTGCTCCCGAATGGAACTGAATGCAAAACCAGGGATGACAACCTTTTGAAGTCTGTTTTTGTATTCCCTGTTCTTGTCGAACGCAACGAAATCTCCGTCCCTGATCATCTTGTGACAGGTAAAGAGACCTGACTGAGCCATAATGCGACGCGAAACGAAACGGGGACGAAAAATGCGTGTCCTCTCCTGATGGAATGGATCACCAGGTTGGTCTGAGGGAACGAAGTCGTCGACTCTCGTCTTCAAAATCCAGACAACACCGTTAAGCATGTCACGATTTTTCTTCCGCGCCGGTCCTCGCTCGACGCAAAACCATAAAGCCGTCAGGGCACTGAAAGACCAATCGAGAAGTCGAGTTGGCAATCCATGGTGCTGTGCCAGTGCCAACAGGTCCCACTTGTCGCGGGGCTCTTTCTCGGTGAAGAAAAGCATCTGACGCTCAAAATCATCCAGCATCAGCTTTTCAAGCGTGGCGAGATCATGCACTTTGGGATGGAGCCGGCGAATCTTTGGGATGAGTACGTGATCCTGTTGCTGACCTCGGAAGATAAAATCCGCGGAATTTCCGCTTTCGACTTCCTTCTCCCTCTCTATCAGTGCGAGAAACGAACTAACGGAAGTAACTTCAAATTGACCTCGGCTAATATTCTCGGCTGTGGCTGCTCGCTTTTTCATAATCGAACCGTGAGGTACTTTTACTCTGATACTTTGACGCTCTCTACCGAAATCAACCCTTTGCCCCTGCGATGGGATAGCCCTGCCATACATATTCCAGGTCCTCGGGCCTTATCCAAGACAACGTATTGGACAGTTAAGTCTTGGCCCCTCTGTGGGAGGCAGAGGGCTTAGAGCATTTCTCCAGTTGCTGTAGAGAGAAAGGCCGTCATTCTGAGCGAAGCGAAGGATCTATGCAGTGGCTTTCCTCTTGAAATACAGAGGTCCTTCGCTTCGCTCAGGATGACGAACCGTTCGGAACCCGCACTCTACACCAACTGAAGAAATGCTATAGCTTTTCGCCAAGCACCAGAGCTGCACCCTTTAGTATCTCCAAGGTCGTTTTCGCGTCCTGCTCACTGCACGCTGGATGCCCTAGTAGTCCGATTGTCTTGATCTGAGCCGTTTTGATGCTCCTCCTTTTGACTCGGCAACAGTGTTGACGTGGATACTGCAATTGCCGTACGAACCGTTCTTAGGATGCATTCGTGTTGAAGAAGCGGGGACCGTAGAATAATAGCGACTTCAGATCGCTGTACTCGGCCAGACGCGCAAACTCGTCGGGATATAGATCGGGTAGTTTACTCGCAATAGCGGGCGGAATCTGATGGCGCAAGAGATTGAAACAGGAGAGCACGCGTAAGTCGACCATGCTGTGGACAGCTCCGCCGAGCGTCTTCCATGAGACAGCCTGCGGCCCGTTCCAGACCGCATGCAGAGCGGCGAGGATCGAGGAAAACGCACCATCGAACGCAACCAAGTCGGCTGTGACTATTGCTGCATCAGAATCGAGCGCGAGAATCTTCGCATAACCATCGGCGGGAACGGCGAGCGTATTGATCACGTCGGGGAAAGGAATCTTGCGGCCCTTGTAGAAGTGACGTTCGGTCTTGGGCGTTAACTCGATTGCCGGATTCGGGTCACTATAGGTTGCGCCGTAGTAGATTTCGGCAAAACGATTATAGTGCGAGGACTCATCCTCACTGCCCTTGCCCGCGAACATACATCCAAGCGATGAACCTTCACCCTGCTCCAGAATCTCATCGAGTCCGCTATATATCTGGAGCAGCGGATCAGCACCTGGCACACTCTTGATCGGCCTGAAACCGATGTTGTCATTGACCTGGTTGGCAGGCCCCCCGGCGAGGATCGCAGCACGAACGGCATCGGCATTTGCATCGATGGCCTTGCGAATCTGACCGTAGAAGGCGGCGATCGTGGGGTAAGTCTCGCCAAGGTCGGCATGCTTCACCAGGAAGGCTGGCCTCTCGATGCGCAGGAAGTTCCTGAGTTGCTTTCTGGACAGCTTGGCTAGACCGATACAGAGGTCAGGTTCAACGCCACCGGGCAGACCCAGCACTGGAAAGCCGAACTGGATGGTCGCCAACTGTGGCGAACCTCCGATGGCGGAGAGGATATTGGCCGCGATGGCCATGTGAACCATCTCCTCCATCACGACAGCGCGAATCGCGGTATAGGCTGTGTTGCTCTGCACCTCCAGCGAGAACATCGCCGAGAGATAGATCGGGAGCGTGGAGCACTCCAGTTCAATGGCTGACTGCAGTTGCTGCTTGATCCAGGAGAGATCGTGTGTACTGGCCGTCTGTGTCATGCGATAGCTCCATAAAAAAGAACATAGGACGTCTTGCCTACGGCGTAAGGTACGACCAGCGATGCGCAGGTGACACTGGTGACCGCAGCCTGTTGCGTCCAGCCGAGGCAGTCGCCATGGATGCGAAGGACAGTGGTGGCACCGCAGGAGGCGATGTAGGTAAGAAGATACGGATCGCCGTGCGCCCACGGAATGATCGCAACGTTGGTGATCGCAAGCGCATGGGGCAACTGGGGCATGAGCAAGCTGCCGACCTCAACCGTGCCGAGGGCTGGATTGTCATTGAGGTGGTCAATGTTGACGTTGAGTTTGCCGGTGTTGATCTTGAAGAAGAAGTTCGCGCCACCGAGGTGGAAGAAAGCAAAGTGCGTCCATGATTTAGCCCAGTGGTGATACCAGACGTTGACGGCAACCAGAGGGGGAATACCCTCCGAGGAGGAGCTGACAACATTGACGCTGAAGGCGGCTACAGTTCCATCGGCAAAGTTGTAGCCTAGAATGTATTGTTGCCCCCCCAGCGAAGAGATGGCTGCGATATCTGTGAAGCCGACGGTCGGTGTATTGCGAGAGAAGAAAAAAAGATACGGCGGCGATGTGGAGAGATCGGGCGCAAGATGGTAGAAACCGAACAAACCATCGATGGCGCGATAGGTCAGCAGGTAGGGCTCATTGCCCAAAGTAAACGTGGTCAATTTCTCCCATGGATGGCGCTGGAGAGTATCGTGCCTTAATGGGTCTCCGGAAGGACCGGATGGAATGGAATTTAAATCGATGCGGCTTTCGATCAGCGTCAGATATGGGTCAGCGTCGCTGAGCAGGTAGAGGTCACTCGCCCCCGCCGTGCTGTTGTAAGCGCAGAGATAGCGGGTGTCGCCGACTTGTACCGGAGTAAAACTAGAGTAGCCGGATGGCAGCTCGGTCGCAAGCGCAATGGGATCGATTGAGACTTTGTCTGTGTTTCCTGTGGGCCGTACTGCATAGAGGTTGCTCATAAGTATTTGCCTCGAAGATTGGTTTCAGACGTACGGTTATGCAACGGTCTCTTGCAACATAGAAATCGGCGTTGGGTCAGCGGCAGCGATTTGATAGTAGCGAAGCTGGGCTGCGTGGCCACGGCCCCCGAGTTCAAATATCTGGAAGCCGTGGTTATACCAGCCGTCAGTCAAGCCGAGCGAAAGCCCTGGCGGCTCCTGCGCCACGGGATACTTCTGTGCATAGGGAGCTTCCGTCTGCTGCACGGGAATCGCACTGTGTCCCGCGCAACGTCCTTTCGGGAGCGTCTTCGCAGCCCAGGCAGCGGCGGGATTCGCTGGCCAGTTCTCGGGACGATAGCCTCTCTGGAAGATGTTGAGATTATGCTCATGCCCCCAAAGCCACGCAGCGATCTTGTCGCCGAAGGATGCACCGAACTGCTGCCATAGACCGGTGTTTACCCATAGGCGATTGAGGTCAGAGGCATCGGCAATCGCCTTCCCATCGGACCCCGTCGTCTGCTTTTGCGCGACTCCGCAGACGTCGAGTGCAGAGTACAGTTGATGGTGCGAAAGCAGCATGGAGCGGCCCTTGAACCCCTGCAGTTTGTCCACGTGCCATGCGGCTTCGTCATTGCGAACGACCACCTGGTCAACCGGAGCGGTGGTATCTTTCTGCCGCAGATCACGATCTCCGTTGTACGCGTAGTAAGGGTTATGATGGCGTGGCCAGTGCGGGTTGGAGGCATTGTTTGTCTCGATCTTGCCAATGTGAAGACGATCCAGCGTTGCCTGCTGAGCGCTGCCCGCCACATTCATGTAGTGACCGTAGTATCCCGTGTCGAGGCCAAGAAATTGCCAGCCGTCGTCTTCGCTCCGGAGACAGAAGTAGCTGGCCGCCTGCCGCTGGATGGCAAGGTCGATCAGCGCGCCGGAGTCGAGCGCCTTCAAGTACGAGACACCGCCGGTGAAGTATTCATGGTTTCCCGGAATGGTGAAGAAGGGCACGCGCTTCCCGGAGGCCCGCATCACGTCGCGCACCATGCCCACCAGTCGCTGTCTGGTCTCGTGGGTCGTGCCCGAGAAATACACATCGCCCAGATGAAGGATGGCGTCCGGTTTGAAGCTGAGAGCGCCGAGGAGAACGGCGGCAGCCTCATCGGTTCCCGTACCGATGTCTCCTACGATGGCGACACGCGCGTTGCTGGGAAGTCGCCATGGGATGACGCCAAACT
The DNA here is from genome assembly GCA_027306695.1 of Acidobacteriaceae bacterium. Lineage (GTDB taxonomy): Bacteria > Acidobacteriota > Terriglobia > Terriglobales > Acidobacteriaceae > JAKAAZ01. The sequence continues at coordinate 13,181 of DAHUZH010000048.1, read as the reverse complement.
CCAAATCGCCGGAGCCGCCCGTACCATCCTGCCAGGAGCGATACTCCGGCTGCCGACCTTGATGCCACGGGTACTGCCAGTAGTACTCGTAATACTGAATGAACATCTGCTGCCAAAGCGGATTGCCGAACTTGAAGCGTGCCGTCTGGGCGGTCAGGTCGGCCTCAAGTTTGGTGTTGCCAGCAATCTGAGCGTGGGCTTTGCGGTGGTAGAGCGAGGCTAGATACGCCTGAACTTCAGGGTCATCGCCACGGTCGGAGTCCGGCTCGGGGACAGGAAGATTCTTTTCGAAGGCCTGGCAGTAACGATCCGCGCCGACCATGAGCGGATGATCGATATCGATCGCGGTGGCGTTGGTTTCGCTTTGGCCGAGATGCACCGCGAGCACGCGCGTTACCGCAGACTTGAACAGCGCGAGATGCGGCACCTCGAAATGTTTGATCGGCCTCACGGGCGTGACCGTTTTCTGGGTAAGGCGTGAGGATGGCGCGCGAACTGTAGGTTGAGACACGGGGCCAGGGAGAGATCCAGGCCAGGCCAGTCATCCCATAGCTCGGCCTGCAGTGCATGTGGAACCGCTTCGACATTGAGCAACACGTCGACTTTGGCGGCGAGGCCGGTGGTTGCTATCTGCGCAGCGGCTGCGTTTCCGCCACTGTGCAGCCACACGACGAGGTAGTCGTTGCCGCAACAGAGCAGTGCTCCGTCAACTTCACCTGCTGTCAATTGAAAATTCTTCGCCCATCTTGCCGCAGCAATGAGAAAGTCAGCTGCGGCCAAAGCCGCAGGGCGAGCAGCGACAAGATGGCGTGTTGCACCATGCATCCAGTCTGCGGGCTGTGGCACAAGGAAGTAAGGTTGCTCCGGCACGAGCGTTGTCGCCGCTGGATCCAGTGCGATGGGAACCTCGGGTAACTTGCTGCGCGCCATGTCATACACATCTCCATGCAGGTTCAGGTAGATGCGCTCGGCGATGGCCGCCTTGGCTTCATCATGCGCCGTAGCTGTGTTCCAAAACATCAGCGCTGTCTGGTCGGGCACCGCCGCGGGCTTTCCACTTTGAGGAACCAGCGCTGGTAGATACGCACGCAGACCGATGGCCGGTTGCAGCAGCACACAAGCAGGAACAAAAACTGTGCCCAGAAATCCCGTGAAGTCGGCGTAACTCAGCGTCGAAGGCTTGAAACCCCGCCAAACATACACGGCATTCGCAGAAACGGGATAGGAGGCTGCGTGTGGACTCACGGCATCGGTCTCCGTGTGAACTGCATGTTGAAGCTGCTGCCGCTCACTACATCCATGCCCGCCCATTGATCCCACAGGCCAATCGGAACAAAAGTAGGCGCCGGGACAAAGCTGTACTGCCAATCGGTCTTCATGCTCTGGAGGATGGACATGCCAGAGGGAGGTGCAGGTACGCCGGGGGCCGCAGAGCCAAGCTCCCAATAAACAAAGTAGTCATCGCCCACGCAGGCAAGCGCGCCATCGAGCGCTACTGTCTTCTGAATCTTCGTGAGACTCGCGGCGACAGCGACGCGAAAAGCCGCAGCATCCAGTTGGGCAGGGCGATGGGCAATAAAGTGGCGAACCGTGCCTCGCATCCAGTCTGCCGCCGCCTCAAAGAGGTAGACCGGCTGATCTGCGGTCAGCGAGCCAGCAAACAGAACAGGAAAATCAGCGCGGCTGATTCCCGGCACATAACATCCCCCATGTGTCAGGGTGTATGTCCGCACCGCGAGTGTCGTAAAGCCGTTCCAATAGACCTCCGGCGACTCCCAAAAGATGAGCGCAGTTTCGTCCGGCACCGCTGTCGGTTTGCCAGCCAGCCCTGCGGGGATGGAAGGCAGATAGGACTGCAGGCCGATATCAATCTGCATCTTCACCGTAGCGGGCACAAAGACCGTGCCCAGATTGTTGCAGAACTTATCCAGCGTGAGCGTGGGTAATTGAAAACCTCGCCATACGCGGACGGAAGCTGGAGAAACAAGATTGGAGGTCGTCATTCAGTGTCCTTTCCAGGAGGGATCGCAACCTGCGCGCTGCCCGGTCCAGCGGTCGCTTCCGAAGGATTGAGCGGCATCGGCGCAGCCGTTGCGCCGAGCTGTGGTGGAATTGGTCCCATCTGCGTGCCGGTTGAAGTTCCGTCGGAGGTCTTTCCGTTTGCGATCACATAGGCCGCGACCTTTTCAAGGAAGCCGACGGGCGGCGGCGTCTCCTTGTTCTTGCCGTACGCGCAGCCAAGTGGCAACTGCCAATGCTGATTGACGCAGAACTGGCAACTGCCGCTCGTGCGCGCCAGATACCCCGGTTGCTTCGGATCGGCTGGCTGCTGCCAGCTGAGCTTGCCAGCCGTGAACATCTGGTCGAGGATGCCTGCCATCTGCGCGTGTGGGTCGTAAAAGTTCGGCTGGAGGATTTTGTAGTCCTCCGGAAACTGGCCTTGCAGCAATGCCAGCGCGGTTGCCCTCTGTGGAGCGTCTGCCGAAAGGCGGATGCACATGTAGTAGCTGGGATGGAGCGGATCGGGCTCAACAACCTGGAAGCCGTTGGCCTCCGTCATCGCAACGACACAAGCCGCCTGCTGCTGCTTAAACGTGAGCCAATCCTCAGGACTCATCCGGAACTGCGGCTGAAAATTATCATCATAAGAAAAGTGTGGAGTGATGATGATACGCGTCACACAGTCATACGTCTGGCCGTCGATGGTGGTGTGGACTTCAAAGGTGCAAGGGTCATTCGGGTCGGTCGTCTCATGCAGCAGCGTGAAATCGGCATCGACGGGCATGGTGGAGATCGGGGTTCTGCGGCGGATAAACGCGCCGAAGGCTTCATAGAACATCTTCCAGCTCGACTGGCTAACGATGTACAAGATGGCCGGGCGGCTTTGGATGATCTGTTTCATCGCCCATGCGTTCTGGCTGACGCAGTTGTCGACGATCTGCCGAACGGACGCAGGCGTGCCACCGAGAAAGCCCGGGTTCCAGTGGGGGGAAGCGCAGGCGACCATGTCGATCTGCGAGACGTCTTCTCCAATGCGGAGGTTGGCATCGTGACCCGCTTTGCGCAACGTCTCCTGAAACTGCTCCAGCACCGGCACGAACTGCATGTAGTAGCCCTGCTGCTGTTGTTGAATCTCCATGCGAATACCGCCGGGCACAGAGATGCGACCTGCCAGCACGTCGCCTGCCTTGAAACGATTGTTCGGTGGCGCAGCATCGAACAAGGTGACATACGGGAAGTCCCCGATTACGCCCGGCAGATGGATGACCGTATCGGCAGCGTCGCCATCGTAACGAATCGCGATCGTCCATGCAGGTGAGTCATCCGGTCGGTTCGCAGCATTGAGAACGCCATCCGCTGTCGCCAGCACGCGACCTTCGGGCAGGATGAAGCGGCGCGCAAAGTTCAGGTCGATGCGCTCCTGGTAGACGGAACGATAGCGGTAGTACCAGGCATACTTGGCCCAGGCATCCGTGCCGTTATCCGAGGTGAAACTCGGGTAGCACCAGGCGGCCCCGGTCTGCCCGGGCGCAAATGCCGTGAGGTTGGGGTTGATGCCGATGGTCATGATCGGCGCCTTCCGGCAGCCATCGATGACCTCTGCCTCCGGGAAGGATGGCGGACGACTCCTGCCCAGCAGCCACGGTGCGGAGTTCGTCGTCGAGTTGAAGGGCGCAGCAAAGGGTGTGTTGCCCTGGAAGTCGAACGCCGTATAGGGACCATATATCTGCTGACTCTTCTTCACTGGCCAGAAGAACGAACACGTCCCACACGACCGCACCTGAGAGACCAGCTTCACTTCGATCGGGTCGTCGGCGTTGAATGCCCCCTTGAACCGTGGCGGGTTATAGATTGATTCGCCCTCGCCGGCGATGGTGGCCCAAGTCGCCAGCGCTCCATTGAAACTGGTCTGCAAGCCGTAGCGGTTGTAGATGAAGCCCGACCAGTCGCTGCGAACGCTGTCGAGAATGGTCTGCTCTGTTGCCGTGCGTACCGGTACGACCGGGTCGGAGATATTCCGAATAAATGCGTAGCGGACACCCATGTTCGCCGCCCCGCGCGCAATCACGGCATCATCCATCTCCAGAAAGGAGTGAGCTTCAGCTCCGCCAGCACCGGCAATGTAATAGTAGTCCGTGGTGAGCAGCGGCACGTCCCGCATCTCAAGGACGCGAGGCGCATCGAGTTCACTGGGTTGCACGGGATAATTGACGAGGTCGGACATCGCGACTCCATCGAGCGCGGAATCGTCCGCGTGCTTCGCCTGCAAGGCTGCAAATATCTCGGCCAATGTACTGTCGGTGACAATCTGATCCATTCGGTAGAGCAGCGAACGCTCAACCTCTTTCATGAGCGATACGCTCGGATACCAGGTCTGGCAACGGAACAAAGATCCGTTGCCGTCTCCGAGGGTGTTTGTCGGACGTTGCACATCCAGCATTGCGCAGCTGGTGATAACCGAATCGCCCAGCCGCTGCGTCGGACGTGCGCCACCGGCCGTCCCAATTGAATAGACGCGGTCCGGCTTCACATCCACAAGGATGCACTCCATCATCTTGCTCAGGCCTTCGATCCAGGGTGCATGAGCGAGGTGCGAGTTTGATTTGAAAAGCAGCACTCGCCAGGGTCTTCCGGAGCGATCCGTAATGCGCACGAGTTGGAAGAGGCCCCACAGTGCGCCGGACTGGGGGTCGGCCACATAGTCTCCGGCACCGCGTGTATAGGGAAACCACGCGCTCTTCCATGTGTAGTCATTTCCTTCCCGCACGGTCTGGCTATTGAGAAACACATGATCCAGCGCCGACCACTCCGCGCTGGTCCAGGTGATCACCACGATGTCAGCAGAGGGCAATGGATCGTTGTGCCTGCGGTTGCCAAGCGGCATGGGCTTTGGTGCTTCTTGTTGAATCACCGCCCAATCGATTGCAGGAAGGGGTGCCGGTTGCACCGTCGTGGTCAACGGATTGATGTCCAGAAGGCGTGTCATCCTTGGTTGTCCTTAGCTTACAGAGATGGCTGATCCAGGCTGCAGAAGGCAGGAATGTCGCCGCGAGGACGCAAGCATCTGCTTTTGCAGTATCGGTATCAGCCTGATCCCATGCCAGGGAGAAGCATGGTTCAGTCTGATTGTTCTTGCCCTAAGAATGTGGCCTTAGGTCTTTGCCACAGTCTTCTTGGTGCTGGCCTTCTTGACTGTCCTCTTCTTTGCGGCTACTTTCTTTGTTGCAGACTTGACCTCTGCCGTCTGTAGATCACTCGTCGCAGTCGTAGGAATCACAGCCAACGGTTTCGCGACCGCCGTACTCAGCTTCTTGGCTGCGGATTGCGCGATCATGTGCTCTGCGATAAGCTCTGTCTGAAAGCGGACAATGGTGTCCGGATCGGTGATCACCGACTGCGTGTTGTTCTGCGCCTTATAGCCCGCGCCACCTGGTTGATTGCTCACGACGAAGGTACCTTCGCCTGAGTCTGACCAGTTCGTCGATCCCTCGGCGGCAACTCTCCCGTCTGCGACAAAGCCCTTTGTGTGGCTGATCTGGTGCGTCAACGATTGACCGATGACAAAGTGTGTATTGTAAGCCGCGAGGTTGTATTTCTGGTCGGCCAGCAGCAGGGCCTTCTCGTGGACGCCACCTGCCTGGCTCTGGTCTAGCGTGATCAGCATCGTCACTGCTGGATTCAACGCCTTCTGCATCACAATGTTGTTGAGCTCGGAGTCATCGAAACCGAACATATTGATATAAAGCGAGATCGTGACACGCGAAAGGATGTACTTCAGGATGTCATGGACATCATCCCGGCCCACATAAAAGAGATGAACATCCTTACTCGCGTTTGTGGAATAGGACTTCTCTTTGGTGTAAACCGCCAAGTCAGGCAACGTGAATGTCTGCAAACTTTGGGTCGGATCTCCAAGCACGTTACTCGTACTTTGCTGCTTCGGCGCTTGGTAGCTTACATCAACATCTGCCGTCGTGGCATTGTCGCTCGGTGCGATCTTTGCAACCTTATGGGGGTCGACGAATGGGCGCGCCGGAGATCGTGGCTCGAAAGGTAGTTTTGGATCTTTGGGCATGCTGCAATTCCTCTCTACGGTGGCAGCTAATCGATTTCAGCGAATCGCCCGATCTAGGCTCAGGGAAGAAGGAACCGGGAACGCCTGCAAACGGCAGAACGCCCAGACTGCGCTGCTTTCCGACTCCTTTAGCCAATACTCAATCGTTATAGAGGCGATGTTTTCGCCTGTCAACAACTATTATTCGCCGTCGCTCGTCTGCTGTACGAACCATGCATAGAGTCTGCCTCCACTTGTCGAATGGCGTATGTTTCAGAGCCTGTAGTGCGCCCGATACATATTCATTTGACAAACATTCATTCGACGAGTGCCATGCAATGTGATTTACTCAGACATTCCAGAATTAGGGACTAACGCGTCGATGAAGTGCGCGGAATGGAGAATGACAACGTGCGCAAATCGGTGCTTCAAAACGGAATCACAGTCAAAGCCTACGCAGGAACCACAGGTGTCCTGCTCGCGTTCAATCTGAAAGATGATGCAAACCGGAAGGGCCTGCTGGGCTTCGCTATCCAGAAGAACGACGAAGACTTCCTGCCTGCGATGATTCCGTTCCCGGGACAACCGCATAATCCCGGCGATCCGATTCCTACCAACCTCGCCCCCGTGCAGAAGTTTCGGTGGTCTGACTACACAGTGACTGCGGGAACGACGTACAAGTACACGGTGTTCGCCGTTCGAGGCACGCCTGCGCAGTTGGAACTTGGGGCGGGAGCTGAGATTACCGTGACCACTGAGCCGCGCGATGCGGGTAGCGTGATTGGAAATCCAGAGAAATTCGTAACAGTAAGCAACCGTGCAGTTGCTGCCAGCCAAGCTTTCAGCCGCGAGTTCCCAGAGACGACCAAGAAATTGAATGCCGCTCTTGCCAAGCCGAAGCCGAAGAGTAAGGCGACAAAGACAGGCGGAATCCTGACAGCCCAGGAGATGCAATGGCTGAGCAATGGGCTCCTGGAAGAGATTGTTGCGTTCATTGCATTGGCAAAGGACGCAACGTTTGCGCTCGACGTAGCCATCTATCAATACGAACTCGAAGATATCTGGGGAGCGATTAACAAGGCCAACGATGACGCCGTGGTGGTGCGGTTGATCTACCACGCCAAACCCAAAGATTCACAAACTGAAAAGAACATCGCGAGTGCCAAGGCACTTCCTCCCAGTGTCAAGTTTGGCCGAGTGACAAATGCCATCTTCCATCACAAGTTCATCATTCTGAGCAAGATCGATGGCGGCGTGCGCACTCCGACCGCTGTGCTGTGTGGCTCCACAAACTTCACCTCGAATGCGGTGTACTCGCAGGCGAACAATGTACAGATCACCTCCAATCCAGTGGTGATGAAGAAGTACGTGGAGCAGTTCGATTTTCTCTTTGATCAGCTGGACCACACTCCGTCCGTCACAGCAGTGAAAGACACCGAACAGAACATCCTTGACCCTTCCGTATCTCTGCAGGTCGGTTTTTCACCCCGGAATGGTCGAGGCGATCTCACATTCTTTGCTTCGCTGATTAACGGTGCCAAGCAGGACCTATTGTTTGCGACTGCATTTGGTCTGGACAAGGTCATCGTAACTGCTTTGGAGGGCCAGCCGAATGACTCGATCCTGCGCTATGGCATTGAGGACAAGCCGGACAAGACCTTGACAGGACTACACGCGGACCGCACTGCGAGCTTCCAAGCCTCAAGCACTTTGCCCACGGGCCTGGAGGGTTGGCTGGACGAGCGGAGAACTCCCGGTGCAAAAGGAAGCATCCTTATTCACGACAAAATTATCGTGATCGACTTCACCAGCGATGCACCCATTGTCATCAATGGATCGCACAACTACTCTGCGAATGCCTCGGCCCATAACGATGAGAACTATCTGGTCGTTCGAGGTAATACGTCGATGGCAGACTGCCTAGGCGTCGAAGTCATGCGGCTTTATGACCACTACAGATTCAGGTTTGTAACAAAGTCGGCAACCACTAAGAAGACCGCAGCGAAGACGCCGCAACAGCCACTGACGTTGTATACGGACGATACCTGGACAAACGACTACTACGATCCAACCAAACTGAAGTATGCCGATCGGATAGTGTTTTCCGGAGTAATGCACGGGGGAACTCCACCTTCATCAACGCCCGGAAGAGCCGTTTCCGTAACATCTACGATCCAACAGGTGCGTGATACGGCGAAGGCTCCGGGAACTGCGGGTGCTGCGGTGGCGGCCCGCAAAGCAGCGCCAAAGCAAACCTCGGCAAGGAGCACTTCTGCCGAGAGTGCGGGAAAGAAGGCAACGCCTAGCACGTTGATTAACAGGAAGGCGGCTAAAACAACTGCCACAAAAAAACTTCCCACGAAGACGGGGGCACCGCGTAGCAAGACACTTTCAAAGGGGACTTCGCGTGTATCAAGGAGAAATCCAGCCAAGACAACTAGAACAAGAGGAGCGAAAGCTGCGAGAACCCGCCGAAAAGAGCAAACGTCACGCTCGTGAACCTAGATTGAAGGACCTGGAGATCGAGAGGAATTTGTGCCAGCACAAAGGTCTGCCTCAGTCGGCGACCGCGTTTCCTGTCTTCCGATATACGACGGACAGGCAGAGTTGATCAAACGAACCACCTTCTTCTCCTCAGACGCACATCGAAGAACTTCACGCCTGACCTAGCGTTGCTCTTTGAATGGGTTAAGTCCGGAAAAATCTCTGTGCCAATAAAGACTACCTTCAAGCTTGGAGAAATTCAGAAGGCGCACCGGGAATATACCAGCAGTGCATGCATGGGGCTCCATTGTGATCAAAATTAGCTGATAATAACTTCGAGGCGATCACTCAGTTGATCAAACGGACATTGAAGGCAAAAGCTGTCGTGGGTTTTCACAAGCCGACTTGGTAGTGTCAAATATTTTGTGTAAACGTCCCGGTTGAAGTTGCGTGGTTGGTTACGCGCATTGGTGTGGGAAGCGCGCTTCCCACACCAATGCGAAGCGGTTGAGGGCCTCCTTCCAGCCCTGCGCGGCGTTCCATTTTTTGGCCAGGTTTCTCAGCGCCAGATACATCACTTTCAAGGCGGCATCCTCGGATGGAAATGCGCCGCGCGTCTTGATGGCCTTGCGCAGGCTCATGTTCAGCGATTCGATGGCATTGGTCGTATAAACGATTTTGCGTATCTCCGGCGGGAACTGAAAGAACGGAATCACGCCCTGCCAGTTTCTCCGCCACAGTGCGCTGATCGACGGGTATCGCCGGTCCCATTGCGCGGCGAACTCCGCCAGTTGCCGCTCTGCCTCTTCCACTGTGGCCGCGCGATAGATGGATTTCAAATCCTGCGCCACCGGCTTGCGCTGTTTCCAGCTCACGTAATTCAGGCTGGCCCGCACCATGTGCGCGATGCACAACTGCACCGTCGTTTTCGGATACACCGTTTCGATGGCCTGGGGGAAACCCTTCAGCCCATCGACGCACGCGATGAAAATGTCTTTCAACCCCCGGTTCTGCATCTCGGTCAGCACAGCCAGCCAGAACTTCGCGCCCTCGTTGCCCGAGGTCCAAAGCCCCAGCACCTCCTTCATCCCCGCCAGCGTGATGCCAATCGCCACGTACACCGCGCGATTTTCCACCCGGCCGTCGCTGCGCATCTTCACCACCAGCGCATCCAGGTACACGATCGGATACACCGCGTCCAGCGGCCTGGTCTGCCAGGCTTTTACTTCCTCGATCACCGCGTCCGTTACGTTCGAGATCAGCGCCGGCGACACCTCCACTTGATACATCTCTTCCAAGTGTCCCTGGATCTCCCGCGTCGTCATGCCCCGCGCGTACAACGACAATATCTTGTCGTCGAAGCCGGCAAAGCGCGTCTGGCCCTTGGCCACCAGCCTCGGCTCGAAGCTCGCCTGCCGGTCGCGCGGCACCTCGATCTGCACCTCGCCGAAGTCGCCCTTCAACTGCTTCGCGCTGACTCCGTTGCGGCTGTTGCCGCTTAAGTGGCCCTCCAGGGAATGCTTCTCATACCCCAGATGTGTGGTCAGCTCCGCCTGCAATGCACGCTCGATCACCGCCTTCGTCAACTGCTTCAGCAGCCCATTTTCGCCGACCAGATCCTCCGGCTTCCGGTAATCTCCCAGCAGCTTGTCGATCAACTCCTTGTCCATCTCCATGCGATCTCCTCTCCCTCATTAGAAAAGATCGTTTACACAAAATCATGTACACCCTCGCCGACTTCCGGGACCAAACAACTAACCTGCCATTGCCGTCGTATCCTGTTCACACGACGACGCTTTTAGTGGGGCGGATCAGTCCGAAACCGTTTGTATCAGTCGAGGGACCAGAACCACTCGGATGCTCACCGAGCCAATGCTCGACGCCCGGCCCTGGAGGGAACGCATTCAGGCGGCGGCAAATGACAGATGGTGACGTGATGCTATCTCAATATTGCCCCAACAATAAGGAGACCCCCACCAATCAGGGGGAGGACCCCTTTAACTTGGCGCAGGCAGAAGCCTGCCCACTCTTGGAAAGCGGTGAAAGGGAAAGGAACACGTTTCCCAGAGGCATCTTGGAATTGTCGACTCCAATCTTCCTCATTGCCTTCAGCCCATTCAAAACGACGTCTAAGAGATTCACTCATAACCCAAGCGCCGAGAACATTTATTCCCAAGGTTAGAATCACCATCAGCAGAGAAACTTTCGCCCAGTTGCTTTGCAATATCCCGCTCACCGAGCCAAAAACAACCCAATTCGCCCCGATCAACCCATAGCACATTTGCAAACTAGCCTCGGTGAGCTTCGTGGTCCATCCCTCATAGTAGAAGCTAATCTTCTCGAGCGCCTTCCTAGGGTCTTCATGAACTCCACCTGCGGTAATTGCCGAATGCAATGATTCGGTGACCTTCAGAAGGGTGGGGGAATCGTCTACCATTTCAGAACCCCGGGCCAGGACCGGCGACACCATCTCCAGTAGCCTTATGTCCTCCGCCTGACTTGAAGGATTTCTTCGCCGATTTTTTCGTCAGCGCTTTCTTTGCTGCTTTCTTATGCGGAGCCTTCTTAGCTGGCATCGCCTTTTTTGCCGACGTTTTCTTCGCAGCAGCTTTCACCACCTTCTTGATGGCCGATTTCACCTGCTTGCTCGTAACGGCTTTCGCTACAGCCTTATCCGCTTTTTTCTTCGCAGTCTTCTTCGCCATCCGGAAGCTCCTTCGTACTGCTATTCGTGGTGCTATCGCATTTTAGAGCCTCAGGCCCACGAACAGCTACAGATTTCGTTCCTGCTCACGTAGTTGAACCTGATGCCTAGCTAGCAGGCGCGCTCTTCCCTCGAACCGATCAATTCTGGCTTCCTTTAGGAGTGCCCTGCCGTTACTCTCCGATTAGTATTGGTTAGTACTGGAAACCGCTCTGGCGTCGAGCAGCACCGCCCTCCGGATTCCGACGCCATCCCGACTTTCTATGAGCAGGGCGAGGCCGATCTGAAAGAAAAATCGGGCTTGCTCCAATTGACCTCTGCCCGGAGAAGGTAGAGGTCAAACCCGGCGATTTTCTGCTTTTGACCAATTTATTGTGAAAAAAATGCGAGGGTTCGCAAGGGTTCGATAACTGAGTTTAGGGTGCTTTCAGGCGCTTAGGGTGGCCACCGATGCCCTGATTTATCTATAAGTTACGACCCTGAAGGGTCTTGACACGGTAGAGGTCAGGAGTTCGAGTCTCCTCGTGCCTACCATATTCTTCAAAGACATACGCGGAAGCCTCAAAATTTCACGCCTGTAAAACGTCGCCTGTATCCCTAATTGATAGCTTGAGACCCGGTTTTCATCGCACGCATCAGCGAGTCCTGAGCAGCCAACATTGACCCGTTGATCGTGTGCGCGTAAAGTCCGAGTGTCGTTGTGACATTGGAATGACGCAGGAGACCCTGAACCGTCTTCACGTCAGTTCCGTTGTTGACCAGCCAACTCGCCAATCCATGACGAAAATTGTGAAAGCCGAACCGCTGACCCGGTTTCAGCTTCACCCCAGCGGTAATTGCTGCCGGGCGCAGGTAATCAGACGTGAGAACGCTCGATGATCGGGGTGTTTTCCCTTTATTCTTATTGCTGGCGAACACCCAATCATCCGGCTTCCCATACGCTGTCTCCGCTTGCCAGGCACGCAGACACCCCGCTAGCAAATCGGTCATGGGCACAGGCGCTTCAGAGTCATCCGTCTTGAGTCGATTGACGACCATATCACTCACCCAAACCCGGCGTAAATTGATTTGCCCGCTCTCGTAATCGACATCACTCCATTTCAAACCGAGAGCCTCGCTGATTCGAATACCCGTTGCGGCCACCAAAATTGCGAGAGCCAGTTCTGCCCCTGATAAGGCTTCGAAGATTTTGGCAGCGGTAGCAGGATTGACCACAACCGGCTTGTAACGGGATTTCGCCGATTGTTCAACCCAACGCAGTGGATTGGACGCTTCGCTGCGAGGAACCAGTCCATATTTCTGCGCTTGCTTATAGATAATGGACATGATCCGACGCAGTTTGTCTTTCGTGGGGTTGGCGAGCGGCAAGGAACCCAGCCATTGCTCAATTTCAAGCGGCTGAAGTTCCAGAGCTTGGCGCGTTCCCCAGCGAGGCAAAAGGTAGCCATTGATGCAATGTGTGACGGTGTATTGCGTGGTTTCCGACAACCTCTTCATTCCGTTTTGCACGTAGCTGGCGGTGAGGTCGCCGAAGGTCAGTTGGCCAGACCCACTTTGGTTCTGGTCGAGTTGCGGTTGCAGGTGTCGCCGGTCAATCTCTTGCCAAGCATCCTTCTCACGCGGAAATATGGCGACTGAGCACACCACGCAGGTATGCTCCACCCTCTTCCCAGTGTCTGGCTTGATGACATACCAGTGATACACCCAGACTGCTCCTTTTTTCTTGCGGTTTTGCTTGGTAATCCATCCCCGCTGCGCCATTCAGATCGTCTCCTGTTTGGCGCTGGAGACTGCCTGAATTCGATTATTCGCCATTCCAGCAGCGATGGAAACACCTTTCGCCATTAGCTGAAGGCGGGTTTTCCCGCAATGCCGAGTCGCATCGAATATCAGCAAAACTTACCTCCGGGCCGCAACCGCCGTGCATATTTCCGTCAG
>DAHUZH010000047.1 GCA_027306695.1 Acidobacteriaceae bacterium | reverse complement strand
GTCTGCATAACCGGTACTTCCCGAAGCTGGATGAAGTCGTCGAGAGCATCGAAGGGCAATTCAAACAGTGGCTTCGCCGCAACATTGCCTTGCGCAGACTATGCGCAATTATTTAAGACGCTGAGTATAATATCGTCGGATTAAATTTACCTTGCGTCACCAATGCGGCAAGCATGCTGAAAGATTGGCACACGACAACGAATTGCCCTCACACAGCAGAACCTGATTTATGAAGTACAGGAACCTTGGACTTAGCGGGAGGTCGAGACGATGAAACACCAACACGGCTTAATAACCCTTGGCTTGTTTGTGCTGGCAGCAGGCGCAATCTTCATCTCTGGTTGCGGCGGTAGTAGCGGCAGTACCGCTACTACCCCTCCCTTGCCCGCACCACAAATTCAGAACATTAATAGTTCGACGACACCCACGAGCCCTGTGGGCCTCCCGATTGAAATTAACGGCAGCAGCTTCCAGTCCGCTCCGGGAAAAGTTACTTTCACACAAGGGAGCATTTCGGTCGATGTGGCGCCAGCAACTTCGGCATGGTCTGACACGGGAATCGTGGCTGATGTGCCATCGGGAAATGGGACGACGAACTTCACCGTCCCGGGCACCGTCAATGTTACTGTTACAACGTCCGAAGGGACGAGCAACGCAGTTGCTGTGAACCTTGTCGCGACACTTACCTTCAAGCCGAGCGCAATGGGATGGTCTACAACCATGGCTTTGCCCAAGCCAATGACAGGGCTCCGCGCTGTGGCTGTACCGGGAAGCAGCAGCAACAGCGCCTTCGCGATTGTCACCGGCGGCTATGACGGCAGCACCAACACAACCACCGTATGGGCGAACAGTTTGAATCAGGATGGTACGGTCGGCGATACGACAAATACCACATGGACGACTATTGCGACGAACCCGCTTCCTACAACACTTGCGCATCATGCCATGGCTGAAGCGGACGATACAAATTCTCTGGTATCTGTCGGCAAGCGCTTTATCTACGTCATCGGCGGCCAGGTGAACTCAACCGACGCAGGTGGAACCAACAATGTTTATGTAGCCAGCGTGGATTCGACTGTCGGCACGGTCGGCACATGGACCACGCTTACGAACACCTTGCCGCAACCGCTTTTGGGCATGTCGGCAACCGTGCATAACGGCTATCTGTATGTCGCCGGTGGCGTAACCACGAATGGAGTGCCCGTGAGTTCCATCTACTCGGCACAGGTCAATTCAGACGGCACACTTGGCACATGGGCAACAGCGACGAATACCCTTCCAACGCCAAGGGCTTTCGGAACAATGTTCGTTTTCGGAGGCATCATCTACTACATCAACGGCGACCCAAATTCTTCCATTCCGCCAAATAATCAAGGTGTTGGAGACACCTTCGTGTATTACGCAAGCGCGCTCCGCGGCGCCGTTGGAACGTGGGTACAGAACGGGAGCTCGACAATCCATGACCGAGCCAAAGGTGTGCTCTTCACTGCATACGGGCAAGTCATTTCAGGTGAAGGTGTCTACACCGGCAGCGTTGGGTCCGGTGAAATGGAAACCTCCACGATCAATGCCAACAACACCGGAAACCTTGCTCTGAACTCGTGGACTGGCCTCACAGGGTCTCTGGGGCAGTCACCGAAAGCCAACGTGTACAATGCCGCCGGATTCACAAGCCCGCTTGTCTCATCGACGAACGCACCGCGCTTCCTGATTCTAGGCGGGCAGGCCTTGACCGGCACTACCGGCCCAGGTGGAGCGCTCAGCAACACTGTGTATTACAACAATAAGCCGTGAGATGGTTCCAAAGTTCTTACTTCTGCCCACTTGGTTTGAAGGCTAAGTCGGCATGCTGCTGGCCTTGGTTTTATGTCGCACACTGTCATTGATCCGGCCCTGTTGGAATGAAGCAATTTTCTTCAGTTCTAGCTGTAGACAACGCGGCTAGAACGAGGCACCCAGCAGAGATCCTTCGCTCAGGACGGCAGGCCCACTTCTATTTTGCTTTCCAGCAATAGGGAAATGTTCATGCTGCGGGTCACAAGGTCCGCCCCGTGGCTACTTAACGACCATGCGGCGTTCGTCGCCTTTGTGATCGACCACCCAGGTTTTATCGTCGGTGGAATGGGCAACCTCAAAATGGATCCGGTCGTGGCCGCTCCAATCGTTGATGGTGCGGTAGTAGGTAGTGTTGCCGGCGTGGGTAGTCTTGCCGGAAAAAGTCCAGCGATTGCCCTCGATCACCAGATCGCCGGGACCGGTGTAGACACCCGTGGGTAGGATGGCATGAGTGTTGTAATGTCCGGCGGTTCCAGCATAGACGTACACCACCAACGCGCCGACTTTTCCATTGACGGTCTGCTGGCATGCGAAGTATTCCGTAAACTCGTGGCATTGATTGGCAATCACATCCACTGCCATTCCAGCGATGCCGGGAGTCGCCTGCCAAGTTCCTTGATACAAGGCGAAGGGCGCGAAGACATCGGACTGTCCGGGTTCATTGGAAGCAACAGATGGTTGCTGTGGAGCGGCGAGGAACAGGAAGAAAACAATGGCGAAGGCAAGCATTGAAATTTCTCGAAATGATTCTATACCTCAGACCTATCCCTTCGCTCTGCGATGCTTCAGGCCAAGTTCCAGCAGTGCCTCTGTGACCCGTTCGTAGTCGTGTCGCACCACACCTTCCGCGTGCAGAAAATCTCCGGTAATGCAGCGGACGCCGAGCCGTTCAATCCGTTCAATATCCGCCAGGATCGGTTCAGCCCCTTCGGCAGCATAGCGCTCCCGCACCGCTTCTGGAACCGGAGCGGTGTTCACCAGCGCAACGTCGAAGATGGCCCCGCCCGCATGCTCGTAGATGCGTTCGATATGCTGCGATGCGGTGAGATGCAGACTCTCGTTGGATTGCGTCATCAGGTTGCAGACGAAGACGCACAGGCCGTGGGCGGTGAGCAGAGCATCTGGAATCCCTTCCACCAACAGATTGGTAATCAGGCTGGTATAGAGCGAGCCTGGCCCGACCGTAATCATGTCCGCGCCGAGGATCGCCTCGATGGCCTCCGGCAATGCCAGCGCATGCTCCGGCTCCAGCATCAGGCGGACGATGCGCCGCTTGCTGGCGGTAATGTTGGTTTCGCCGCGCACCAGCGAACCGTCGTCCATGCGCGCGGCCAGCGTGACGTTGGAATTCGTCGCTGGATAGAGATGCCCGCGCGTGGCCAGAATCTGCGAGGACATCTTTACGGCCAGCGCAAAGTCGCCCGTCACCGCCGTCAGGCCAGCCAGAAACAGGTTGCCGAAGCTGTGCCCTTCCAGACCCTCCCCACTGTCGAAGCGATACTGAAATAGCCGCGAGAGCAAATGCTCATCTTCTGAAAGCGCGACCATGCAATTGCGCAGGTCGCCGGGCGGTAAAATGTTCATGTCCTTGCGCAGCCGCCCACTCGATCCGCCATCGTCCGTCACGGTGACAATGGCGGTCAGCTCTGAAATTGCAAATGGAGGTTCGGCGGCAGCGTCGGTGGGATTTGCCGCGTGTGTGGGCGACTGCGTATGGCGCTTGAGACCTTGAAGCAGAGTGGAGAGGCCAGTGCCGCCGCCGATGGCCGCCACGCGCAAGCCAAGCGATTCCTTCGAGGCCGAATTGAACTGTGCCCGCATACGACTCGGGCTGGCTGGATGTGCTTTCACCGGGACTACCAACTCTCCAGCCGCCAGGTAAGACGAACGTTCACGCCATAACCATTGGCAGGCTTACGGCAAAAAAAACAATCTCCGAATCCGGGCGAGTCCGCGCAACGTGAACAGGCCCTAGAGAACTTCGGGGTATAGCAATTCTGTGAACCGCGGATCGTCCGCCATTTCCTGGAAGTCCGAATCCAGACGGGCCTGAATGCGGTTCTGCGGATTCAGTTCAATGGCCCTGCCCAACTGCTCCAGGCAGTCTTCCGCTCGGCTGGTCAGGCTATGCATCACAGCCAGGCCGTAGTGCGCGTAGTCCGCTGAAGGATGTTTTTTCAGGATTGCCTCAAACTGTTCGCGTGCGTCCTCATAATAGCCGGTGTTGAGCAAGGAAATCGCGTAGTCGTACTGCTCCTCTGGGCTATGGAAGGCGATGTGTTTTTTTTCAAGCTGACGCTGGCATGCCGCCAGATGTACCCGCGCGCGGTCGATCAGGTCGCCCGCATCGGACGCGATCAATGCTTCGAGAGACGCCTTGGCCTTCTCGTATTTGCCGTCCCGCATCTGGCGTACGGCAGTCTCGTACTGCTGCACACGTTGCTTCCGCGCCGGATCGGCAGCGGCAACAGGCTTACCCGCCAGGACGCGGGGCATATAGGCAGTTTTCTTTTTCGGTTGTGCTTGCTTCATTGCGGAACACGCTCGTCTAAAGTGGTCCTGCGACGGGCTGCGTCGAAGGACTCCCAACCTTCGTAAACCTAACAGGAAAAAAGCTCGTCTGCAATGGAGGGGTTTCAAATGCTTGTGAACATCGCACGCCATTTTCCTGTGACGCCGCGCAAATACGCATGCTTCAACCCCAATGTTAAACTTGGGATGGATATTTTATGCCAGCAATCTCACGCAGAAAGACCCCTTCCGTCCTAGTCGGCAACGTGCGCGTCGGCTCCAACGCACCGGTCGTGGTGCAGTCGATGACCAACACCGACACCGCCGATGTCGCCAGCACCGTGCAGCAGGTCGCCGCGCTCCACCGGGCCGGATCGGAGCTGGTTCGCGTCACGGTGAATAACGATGAGGCTGCCAAGGCCGTTCCCTATATCGTCGAAGCGCTGGCGAAGCAGGACATCCATGTGCCGATCATTGGCGACTTCCATTACAACGGGCATCTGCTGCTGGAAAAATATCCCGACTGCGCCCGCGCCTTGGCGAAGTATCGCATCAACCCCGGCAACTGCTCGATTGGCCGCAAGGACGACGACAACTTCCGCACCATGATTGAGTGCGCCGTCGAAAATCGGAAGCCGGTGCGCATCGGCGTCAACTGGGGGTCGCTCGACCAGGCCCTGCTGACACGCATGATGGATGAGAACGCAAAACTGGCCGAACCCCGCGATGCCCGCGACGTGACCATGGAAGCGATGATCGCGAGCGCGCTCGACTCCGCCGCCGCCGCCGAACGCTACGGCCTGCGCCACGACCAGATCATCCTGAGCGCCAAGGTGAGCGGCGTGCATGACCTGATCGACGTTTACCGCATGCTGGCCGCGCGCTGCGACTACGCGCTGCATCTTGGCCTGACCGAAGCTGGCATGGGGATGAAGGGTATCGTCGCCTCGACCGCCGGCCTGACGCCGCTGCTGCTGGCGGGCATTGGCGACACCATTCGCGTGAGCCTGACCCCCAAGCCGAACGGCGACCGCACCGAAGAAGTGCTGACCGCGCAACAGATTCTGCAATCGCTCGGCATTCGCAGCTTTACGCCGCAGGTAACGGCCTGTCCCGGCTGCGGGCGCACGACCAGTACGTTCTTTCAGGAACTCGCGCAGCAGATCCAAAGTCATGTTCGCGAGTCGATGCCGATATGGCGCGAAAAATATCCCGGCGTCGAGGAATTGAAGCTCGCCGTGATGGGCTGCGTCGTAAACGGACCCGGAGAGTCGAAGCACGCCAACATCGGCATTTCCCTGCCCGGCACGTTCGAGGAACCGGTGGCCCCCGTTTACGTGGATGGCCGCTTGTTGCTCACCCTGCGCGGCGACCACATCGTGCGGGAGTTCACCAAGATTCTGGATGAGTACGTGCAAACCCGCTATGGCGCTGCGCGCTCGGCGGAACTGGCCGGAACGCGGTAACAAGCGATTTCTTCCAATTGACACAGCCAGCAGTTGAGAAGAGTCATTCTGAGCGCAGCGAAGAATCCAGAAGGCGATCACGGCGCTTACGAAGCAAACATACTGTGGATTCTTCACTTGACCGGTCGCCGCAGCAACCGATCTCCGCTCAAAATGACTCCCTCTAACATCCGACTACGCAATTAATTCATCTAGCTATTTACTTTACGCCACCGACTACAACCGGTAGTGTTGGTGGTGGTGGACGTGGATTATCCCAGGACGTTGCTTGAGTTGAAGAAGCGTTTTTCCAGCGACGTGTCGTGTGCCGAGTATTTGGCGGCCTTGCGCTGGCATGCGCGGTGGAGTTGCCCGCGTTGCGCTGCCACCGAGGGATGGACAGTACGGCGCGATCATTGGCTCTGCGGTCATTGCCGCTATGAGATGTCGGTCACGGCTGGAACCATTTTTCAGGACAGCCATCTACCCCTGACGATCTGGTTTCGCGCCATCTGGCAGATGACCAGCCAGAAGAACGGCATCAGCGCCCTTGGTCTCCAGCGTGTGTTGGGTCTGGGGAGCTACAAAACAGCCTGGGCAATGCTGCATAAGCTGCGCCGGGCGATGGTTCGTCCCGGCCGCGACCGCCTGTCGGGCACGGTGGAAGTCGATGAAACCTATTGGGGCACCGAGGAATCAGGCGTGATCGGACGGCTGAGCGCGAACAAGGCGATCATCGCCGTGGCGCTCGAGGAGGACGGCAGAAAAATCGGGCGCGTCCGGCTGCAAACAATCCCGAATCTTACGCGAGCAACCTGGCATGGCTTTATTGCCGCATCGGTTGAGCCAGGCAGCACGGTGCGAACGATGGCTTCAAGTCCTATCTGGGGCTGGACAGTTACGTCCACCAGCGTCATGTGCAAACAGAACAGCCCGATGACGAGCATGTCCTGCCTCGTGTGCATCGCGTCGTTGGACTGCTGAAACGCTGGTTGATGGGAACCCATCAGGGCGCAGTGTCCGCCGAGCATCTGGACGACTATCTGAACGAATTTACCTTTCGCTTCAACCGCCGCACCTCGGCGTCACGCGGCAAACTGTTCTATCGATTGGCGCAACAAGCCGTTCAGATGGAGCCAGTTCCGTTCGCGAAACTGGTGAGACCCAACCGGTTGTAGTCGGTGGCATCAAGTAAATAGCTGTATTCAAGAAATTGCTATCGCGTTGTGAGCTATTTATTCAATACAAGAAATCTGTTATCCCGACCGCAGCGGAGGGACCTGCGTTTCATAACTGCACAACTTATAGCTCGAATTTATTTCCGGGACGCTTGCAACACGCTCTGTTGCGGCGGTGGTGGAACGGCGGCAGCAGCAGGGCTTTCAACGCTACTCTCTGCGGAGGCTTTCGCGGCCCTTTTGCCGGACTTTTTGATGATCTGGTTCACGGTGACGGAATCCAGTTCTTCTTCAAAACGCTTTTGCGCCTTGCGGAAGACGCCCTGGGTGACCTTTCGCAGATCGCGGGTCTCCGCCGACTCATGCGTGCCGCGATGCAGCAAGTCGCCGGTATCGAGCGCGCGATAGATATCACGCAGCGTAATCTGCTTGGCACTCTTCGCCAGCCGTGAGCCACCTGCAGGACCTTTCGCGCTCGTGACCAGACCGGCATGCTGGAGCGCCGACAGAAGCCGCCGCACCACGACCGCGTTGGTAGTGAGCGCAGCCGCCAGCGCTTGCGAGGTGTGATATTTTTTCGGCTCCGTCGCCATCAGCACCAGCGCTTCAATTCCCGTAGAAAACCGCAGATTGGCCGCCATGACCGGTTCTCCTGAAGATGTATATAAGGAAAAATGAACTGCCCGCAGCCTTTCCTAAAAGAAAGGCCGCACGAACGGTATCTCGGCAATCGATAGCATCGGGAGAACCGGTCTGTGCCCCAAACTATCACAGTTTTTCCATTTGCGAACAGGGGACGCACCACCAAAGGCCAAACGCCGAAAATGCTACCATCGAACTTTTACGCTGGAGCGCGTTCCCTTTGCGAATACTTTTTGTTGGAGATGTTTTTGGCGGCGCCGGACGCAGGATCGTCCATGCGCATCTGCATCATGTGCTGGAGACCCACGCGGTCGATCTGGTTGTCATCAATGCGGAGAACTCCGCAGGCGGCTTCGGCGTCACGCCCGGCATTGCCGATGAGCTTTTCAATCTGGGCGCGCATGTGCTCACCAGCGGCAACCATATCTGGGACAAGCGCGAGATCATCGACTGGATGCAGTCGGTCCCGGCGAACAGCCACGAGCGGCCCCGCCGCCTGTTGCGCCCCGCCAACTATGCGCCGGGCACACCGGGCCATGGCGTGTATCAAGGCAAGCTGGCGAATGGCACGCAATACGCTGTCATCAATCTACAAGGCCGCGTCTTCATGGCGGCTAGCGACGATCCCTTCCGCGCTGCCGACGCCATTCTAGAAAAGCTCGATGCCAAAGTGATTCTGGTGGACTTCCACGCGGAAGCAACGTCGGAGAAAGTCGCACTGGGCTGGTATCTCGACGGCCGCGTGACGGCTGTACTGGGCACGCACACGCACGTTCCAACAGCGGACGCGCGCATCTTGCCGAACGGCACAGCGTTTCAGACGGATGTGGGTATGAGCGGGCCGTACGACAGCGTGATCGGCGTGGAAGTCGAACAGGTGCTCGACCGTTTTTTGCGCGGCATGCCCGCGAAGTTCGACGCAGCCAAGAAAAATCCCAAAATGTGCGCCACGCTGATTGAATGCGACACTCTCACCGGACGCGCCGAATTGATTCGGCACTTTATGCTGGGTGAATAGCTTCGTCCTTCTTTCCTGCAAAACAAAAGCGGGCATCCTCACGGATGCCCGCTTTTGTTTTGTGCCGCAGAATTACTGCGGGTTGGTGTGGTGCCGCGTGGTGGTGTGGTGGACCGCATGCGGCTTGGTCGCTGCTGGTGCTTCCCCGTCCTTCATGATGATCATGGGCGGGTTCTGCGTGTAGGAATCGAACGTCGCAATAAAGTTGGCCGTCGAACCGATGGTCGGAAGCATCTTCAAAGGCTTCTTCATGTTGATGGTGAAGTCGGCCTTGTTCGACTGCTGCGCATCGTCGGAGACAGCAAGCTCTACCGAATCCGGAGTGGCGGAAATTACCTTGCCCGGCACTTTGGTGGTCAGGTCCTTCATCGTGTCCCAAACCTTGCTCGCATCGTCGGGAGTGCCATTGGCAAGAACGAACTCCTTATCGGTCAGCGCCATGGTCTTCAGATCGGGCGTGGAGGTCACAGCCGTGTGCGCCAGTTCCTGCGGAGAGGGCGGTGGAGGCGCGGGCTTAATCGTAAAGCCAGACGGCGGCATTAGCGATGCTTTGGCCTGCGCTTGTACGTCATCGAAACCATCCGTACCACCGTGATATTTTTTGTACCAGTACTGTGCGGCCTTCTGGATTTGGTCCTTGAACGGCTCTGGGGCATAAGCGGCAGCGCGAGCAAGATACCAGACCGCGTTGACCAGGTCTTGCGGTTTTTCTTGGACATAAGCAGTTCCCAACAGGTAGGTGTCCTGGATGCCAGGACCGGCGACCTGTTGCTGTGGCGGCATCGCTTGCAACTCTTCCAGGAAGTTCTTGATCGCGGTTGGATAATCTTTCTTCTCCAAGGCATCGGCAGCAATGACGCCATCGAACAAAGGCGTAACTGCTGCCTTCATCTTGCTGTAATTTGCAGCATCCGCACCAGTCGGAGCAGGAGATGTCAGACCCTTCTGTGCATCCTGGGCAGCTTCATCCAGTAGTGGTTGCGCATCGGCCGGGTTGCTTTTTTGTCCAGCCTGGGCGCGCAGAACGTAGGCGCTTAACGCCAGCGCGCGCATGTCGGTGGGATCTACCTGAAGCACATTGCGCGCAGTTGCCAACGCCTTGTCGGTATTACCGGTCTGCGTGTAGGCATCCATCAGCACTTCCAGCATCTGCTTTTTCACAACGCTGTCTGGATACTGCTGTAGAAATGCTTCGGCGGCGGCCGCTTTCGCCTGCGGCGTCGGTTGGCCGATCGCAGAGTTGTAGGCGTTCGCTTCCGCGGCATCCTTGATGGTGATGGTGTTTTGGTTGGAACTTTGCGCCAGCATCATGGGAGCGGCACTTATTGCGGAACTAGCCAGCGCCAGCACCGTGACATACAGAACCTTCTTCATCAGTCACTCCTCGCGAACGAGTGGTTATGGGAAATTAAATTATCCGACGCGTATGTCGAGCATCCGCCACAGCTCCGGCAACTTGACCGGAAATGCTTCGCCGATGGCATGGAGCTGCGCAGAGCATGCCGCATTCGTGTGGTTAGTGGGATTATAAAACCGATTCCCACGATTACAAATGAGTATTCCATTATGCTACGACATGACGCAAGGGTCTTCTACCGTGTACGATCCGACAAGGTACGCGCAACATGAAAAATTGGTCAGAAAAACTCGGCAGCGTTCGGTACATGATCTTCGGAATCGTGCTCATCCTCCTGGCTGCCTTGTGGCTGATTCGCAGGATTGTCCGTTAGCTGCTCCCAGGAAATTTACATGAGCGAAGTCCCTACTCTTGCAGGACAAATTGCCGTCGTCACCGGGGCCAGTCGCGGCATCGGAGCGGCCATCGCACGCAAGCTCGCCGCTCTGGGAGCACACACCATCCTTACGGCGAGAAACCAGAAGTCGTTGGAACGAATCGCGGACGAAATTTCTACAGCCGGGGGACGCGCCGAATGCCATCCCTGCGACCTGGCCGAACCGAAGCAGATCGAGTCCTTCGCGCGAGGCGTTCTCCAGGCGCATGGCCGCTGCGACATTCTGGTGAACAACGCAGGCATCGGCTGGTTTCAAGGGCCGCTGCACATGATGGCTCCAGAGGACTGGGAGCGCATCGTGGCCATCAACCTGCGTGCTCCGTACCTGTTGCTGCGCGCCTTCGCGCCCGCCATGATCGCAGCCAAGCGGGGCCACATCATCAACCTTTCGTCTCTGGCTGGAAAAAATCCAGTCCCGAACGGAGCAGCCTATGCTGGATCGAAATCGGGCCTGAATGGCATGATGGTCTCCGCCGCCGAGGAGCTGCGGCAGCACCAGGTGCGCGTTTCGTTGGTAGCCCCGGGAACCGTGCGCACGGAATTCGGCTCCGGCGCATCGCAGAAAAAATCTCCCCAGGGAGCAATCCAAGCCGAAGATATTGCGAACATCGTCGCTCTGCTGGCAACGCAGGCAGACCAGTCGTTTATCAGTGAAGTGCTAGTGCGGCCAACATTGAAAAGCTAGCTTGGCGGGTCTTTTTTTAACCCCGCAATTGTCTTCTGGACGGTGGTTTGTTGACAACCGGCATTTCAGTGCTCGGCCCAGCCAGTTCCCTGCTACCATGGAATCGGCCTGTATTCTCGTCGCCATCGCCACGGCTAGGGTTGAGGACATTTTATCCACAACCTATGGTGGCGAACATGTTGACCCTGCCCTCTAGCCCAGCTAAAGTGAAGCCATTGGTGGGTGATTCCGGCTAGACGGATCCGTCTGGAAAAAGGAGCGCAGCGTGCTCGAACTCAAACGCATTCACATCCTCGGTTTCAAGTCCTTCTGCGATCGAACGGAAGTGTCGCTCGACAGCCACGGGGTCACGGCAATTGTCGGCCCCAACGGCTGTGGCAAATCGAACATTTCGGACGCCATCAGTTGGGTACTTGGCGAGCAGTCGGCCAAGACGCTGCGCGGCCTCAAAATGGAAGACGTCATCTTCTCCGGCACGCGCGAGCGCAAGCCGACCGGCATGGCCGAGGTGTCACTTATCCTCGTCGATCCAGAAATCTATCAGCCAGCCAGCGGTTCCGCGCACAGCCATCCCGGCCCGGAGATCGTAGAGGACGATTGGGATGAGGCCACGGCGCGCGCACAGGCTGCAAAAGAAACCGAAGCGACCATCGCCGAACTGCAACCGGGACAGGTACTCGAAGAAGCTGCCGATGAAGCGGACTCGCCCTCCGACAACGCTCTCCAGACCGCTGGTACAGATGCATCGACCGAAGGCGCGGTGGTGTTGAAGGTTCGCCGCCGCAAATTTCCGCGCAACCATGCACAGGACGGCGAGGTGATCATCACGCGCCGCCTATTCCGCACCGGCAACAGCGAATATCTGCTGAACGGAAAGCTGTGCCGTCTGCGCGACATCCATGACGTGTTGATGGGGACCGGGCTCGGAGTCGAATCCTACGGCATCATCGAGCAGGAGCGCATCGGGCAACTGCTGAGCAGCAAACCATACGAACGCCGCGCCATCATCGAAGAGGCCGCCGGAATCACCCGCTTCAAAACGAAAAAGCGCCTGGCCGAGTTGCGGCTGGAGCAAGCCAAGCAAAATCTCGCGCGCGTCAATGACATCTTCGATGAAGTCACGCGGCAGATGAACTCCTTGAAGCGGCAGGCTGCCAAGGCGGAACGCTACGGCGCGCTGCGCGATGAGCTTCGCCAGCGGCTGCGCGTGGTGATCGCCACGCGCCTGTCCATGATGGACGCGGCAAGCGTAGCGGTGGCCAAGGAACTCACGCAGCTTACGCAGCAGATCGACGAGTTGACGCACACCATCGCATCGGTCGATCAGCAACGCGCCGCCGCAATCGCCGAAGGCTACACGCGCGAGCAGCAGGCCCGCGACGCAGCGGCACGCACCAACAGCGCTTCCGTGGAGTTGGAGCGTACGCTGGCGCAGTTGCAGGCCAATCATGACCGCGCCTCCGACCTTGCCATCCGTCTACAGGCTGCACAGGCGGAACTGGCGCAGACCCAGCAACAGCTTGCGGGCCTCGAAACGGAGCGCAGCCAGCAACAGACCTTCCTGTCGCAGGCGCAGGAGGCGGTCGATGCCGCGCGGCACGAATTGCAGGCGCGTCAGAACGCCGCGCAAAAGGCCACCAGCGAACTGGCTGCGGTCGATCAACAAATTGAAACCTCGCGACGCCAGATGTTGCACTGGATGGAGCAGGCCAACCAGGTGCGCAACCAGATCACGCAGGGCGAGGCCAGCCTCGAAGGCCTGCAGCGCGAGGCGGACCGGCTGGCAACGGAGCGCGAAGGCGTCCATGGCGAGCTGGAAAAATTGGGCGTCGAGCGCGGTCAGGTTTCGCTCACCTTTGAATCTGCCAGCGCATCGCTCGAATACACAGAGGCCGAACTCACCGCATTACGCGCACAGCTTGATATCCAGCGCACGGAAGAGGCCGCGTCCCGCCGCCAGACTGACCAGCTTCGCGCCGAGCAGGCCACGCTGCAAGGCCGCAGCAACTCGCTTGAAGCCTTGATTCGCGAGCATAGCTATTCGACCGACACCGTCCGCAAGCTACTGCGCACGAACACCATGGAGGGCGGCCATGCCCCGGTCGGCGTGCTGGCAGACTTCCTCGAAGTCTCCGATCAATATGAAAATGTGGTCGATGAATTCCTGCGCGACGAGTTGAACTTCATCGTCGTGAAAAGTTGGAACGACGCGCAGGAAGGCATGCGCGTGCTGAAGACCGATGTCGATGGCCGCGCCACCTTCCTCGTCCACCCCGACGATTCGCAGGCGAAGTTTTCCTTTGCGCCAGGAGCCATGCAGCCGCTCAGCGATTCCCGCGATGGCCGGGATGGTGTTGTCCGGCTGAAGGACTGCATTCGAGTGCTGGACGGCTTCGGCAGCTCGCTGGAAGTGATTTTGCCCAAGCTGCGCAACGGATACGTCGTGCCGGACTCCGAGGTCGCCCGCTCGCTGGCGCTCGAAAATCCAGAAGCATTTTTCCTGGCTCCGAATGGAGAATGCTTTCACAATGTCACCGTCACCGGAGGCAAGCCGAGCGTGGAAGGCCCGCTGGCGTTGAAGCGCGAGTTGCGCAGCGCACAGCAAACGCTGGCCCACACCGAAGATGCGCTGGCAAAGGCCGATACGCAGACCGCTCAACTGGCGCATGCCGTGGCGGGGATCTCGCAGCAGATGGAAAGAAAGTCCGCCGAACGCCGCAAGGCGGAACAGGAATCAGCCAATACTGGCGCGGCCCTGCGCCAGATCGAAGCGGAGGTGGGACGGCTGGAGCGGCGGCTGAGCGAGTGGACGCTCCAGGCCGAGCGCAACCAAAAGGCGAGGTCGGAGAAAACAGCATGGGTCGCGCAGCGCCGCGAGGAAGTCGAGCGCCACGAGCAGGAGCGCATTCGATTTGAGCAGCAATTGAATGCAGCGCAAGGCTCCCTCGAATCGCTGCGTGCGGCGCGCGACACCGCTCAGCGGCAGATGTCCGAAGCATCGATGGAACTCGCCGGCCTGGAAGAGCGGCGGCGTGGCGCAGCCGGTTCCATGGAGCGGCTGGACCGCATGCATCAAGGGTTGCAGCAGCGCGTGCATCAACTGGAGCAGCAGCTTGCCTCTGGCGTTGCGGAACAACAGCAGCGCGTTCTTGAAAACGAACGCCTGCAACTGCGCAGTCAGGAACTGGAGATCGCCCGCGATACCGCACGCAAAGAAGCCGAAGAGTTCGCGCAGCAGACCACAGTGCTGCGCCAGCAGGCGTCGGAGATCGAGCAGCAGGTGCGCGCGCTTCGCGTCGATCTGGAAGCCTTCCGCGACAAGCGCAGCGAGGAAGCGGCCCGCGCGGCGCGTTTGTCTTCAGACCTGGCGCATCTGGAAGAGACCTGCATGCAAGAGCTTTCCCTGGCCGCAAACGAATTGCGCGCCGACGAATCTCTCACGCGATTGGAAACCGAGCCTCTTGCCATCGAGGAGGAAGACTGCCGCGCCATCAAGCAGAAGCTGGAGGCGATGGGGCCAGTGAACATGATGGCGCTCGACGAATATAAGGAAGCGTCGGAGCGCCACGCATTTCTGGACACGCAGCGCACCGACCTGATCGACTCCATCGACAACACGCAGAACAGCATTCGCGAAATTGAAGTGGTGCTGCGCAGCAAATTTGAAGAGGCCTTCGCGGCGATCAATGAGAATTTTTCGGCGACGTTCACCCATCTGTTCGGCGGCGGCCAGGCCTTCATGAAGCTGACCGACCAGGAGAACACCGATGAGAGCGGCATCGACTTGATTGCTTCTCCACCAGGAAAAAAATTGCAGAACGTGCTGCTGCTTTCAGGCGGCGAAAAAGCGCTGACTGCCTTGTCGCTGCTGATGGCGATCTTCCAGTACCAGCCCAGCCCATTCTGCGTGCTGGATGAAGTGGACGCTGCGCTGGACGAGTCGAACGTGGGCCGACTGGCCCACATGCTGCAAAAGATGAGCGAGCGCACCCACTTCATCGTCATCACGCACAGCAAGCGGATGATGCAGGCCGCCGACGCCATCTTCGGCGTCACCATGCAGGAGCCGGGAGTCTCAAAGATTGTGTCGGTGCGGCTGGGCGGCGATCATGTGCAGCAGAGGGCGTCCGCGTAATCCGCACGTCCTCACTTGACTCTCGCCAATACAACAAGAGACCCCCGCATAGCATCCCAGACTTTGACTCGACGTATGCTTGCAATCCAGACAGAAAGGCCCACCAGCATGCCGGAAACACTCCTGAAAACCGATTTCCCCAATCTCACACTCTACGCGCGCGGCAAGGTGCGCGATATTTATACTGTCGACGACGATCTCCTGCTGATTGCAACAGACCGCATCTCTGCTTTCGATCATGTGCTGGCCACAGGAATTCCCGACAAGGGAAATATCCTGACACAGATTTCGCTGTTCTGGTTCAAGCTGCTGGAGGACCTGGTTCCGAACCATCTCATCACTGCGGACATCGATTTATATCCGGCGTCGCTGCAAGCGTATCGGGAGCAGTTGCAGCCCCGCTCCATGCTGGTCAAGCGGGCGGAGATGTTTCCAGTAGAGTGCGTGGTTCGCGGCTACCTGTCCGGTTCGGCCTGGAAGGAGTATCAGGCCACCGGCAGCGTCTGCGGCATCGCACTACCCGCAGGATTGGTGGAGTCCGACCGGCTGCCAGAGCCTATGTTCACTCCGGCCACCAAGAGCGCCGGCGGCGAGCATGACGTCAATATTTCTTTTGAGGAGATGGGCCGCCGCATTGGTCTCGGAAATGCCGATCTGCTGCGCGATTTGAGCCTGATGATCTATGACCGCGCCTCCCGGCATGTACACCGGGATGGTCTTCTGCTTGCGGACACAAAATTCGAGTTCGGCAAGACCGCCCAGGGCGTCCTGCTGGCCGATGAGGTACTGACGCCAGATTCCTCGCGTTACTGGCTGGAAAAAAGCTATCATCCAGGCGGGCCGCAGATTTCTTTTGACAAGCAGTTCGTTCGCGACTATTTAGAAGACATCCACTGGAACAAACAGGCACCCGCCCCAGAGCTGCCGCAGGAAGTGGTTGCGCGTACGCAGGAAAAATATCTGGAAGCGTTCCACCGCATAACAGGCCGCATCACGCTCCACTAGGATTTGCATGACACCTTTCGATTGGATCATTGTCGCCATGATCGTCCTTTCAACGATCATGGCAGCAGTGCAGGGATTTTTGCGTGAAGTCATCTCCCTGGCTGGCTTGATTCTCGGCCTGTCGCTGGCCTTATGGAATTATCGTCTGCTGGCCGTCCCGTTGGCGCACCTCATTCGCTCAGAACAAGTGGCCGACGCGCTGGCGTTTTTTTTCATAGCCCTGGGCGTAATGATTATTGCGGGTCTGCTGGGGCGCATGGCCTCCAAGCTGGCGTGGACGGCGGGGCTGGGTAGCCTGGACAGCCTGCTGGGAGGAATTTTTGGGGTTCTTCGTGGCTGTGTCCTGGTGGTGATTGCTATGATTGTCCTCGCCGCCTTTATGCCACAGACCCACTGGCTGCAAGGATCGGAACTTGCCCCCTATTTTCTTTCCGCAGCCAATCAATGTTCCACTGGAGCGCCAGCGGAATTGAGGCATAAAATCCGGGAGGGAGTGGCAATCATCGAACAGGCACGGCCAACATGGATACAATTAAACTTGCATCCGCACCCTGTGACACGTTAGAACATTCAGAACGGACTTTCAGAAGCAGGAATCGCAACAACGCGGTAACTACAACTTTACAGGCGAGCGAGGTCAGCGTGAAACGCGAATTGGACAATCTGGTTGTGCAGATGTACGCAAGCGGCATTACCTATGAAGAAGCTGTCCGCGAATTTCGCCGCCGCTATATCCAGGAAGTCCTGGGCCGCAACAAGGGCAATCAGTGCAAGGCCGCGCGTGAACTCGGCGTGCACCGCAACACGCTCAGCCGCATCATGGCGGACTTGGAACTCGACCCGGCACAGATCAAGCTCGGCCTCAAGCGCCCCGCACGCGGCGAGCGACCTGTATTCCCCGCGGCGCAGATGGTACGCTCAAAGTAACCAGCTTCCGGCCAAGGCAGTTTCTACAAGTGGAACCGAACCATCCCACGCATGAGGCGCAGTTTCCAATTCATACCCTGAGTCCTGTCTCAGGAACTCGCGCGCACATGCGCTTCTCTGGCCACGCTTTGCAAACATGGCTGAAGAAATCGATCGCTGGCGTAGTCGCGTTTTCGCTCAGCTTCTTTAGCTGTGTCCCGCAAGTTGCGGCCCAGTCGAATGGACAGCCTGCCGTCAATTCGACAGCAGGCTACAGTCAGTCCAACACTCCACAATCAGCCATTCAGGCGGCAACCGTGCCCGCATTGAATCCCGTCGATGGCGCTAAGGCACGGGACATTTTTCGCAAAGGGACGGAGGCGCTGCAGGCCCATAAGTCTGCGCGTGCTATCAAATTATTCGCCCAGGCCAGCCGCCTGGATCCTGGCAATGCGTCCTACCTCGCCGCCTATGGAATCGCCCGTCAGCAGCAGGTTTCTGGGATGCTGCAAAATGCTGCCGCGCAACAAAAGGCCGGCGATTCCGCCAATGCAGCGAAAAAACTCGAACAGGCGCTCGCCCTCGACCCCAACAATCCTTATGTCGAGGAACATCTTCAATCCTTGTCCGCTGAAGATGAGTCCGCAGTGGTGCGCTCCACGCCCATGCCGGAGTTTTCCAGCGGCGTGATCGAACTTACTCCGGCCCCCATTCGCGCCACATTTCATCTGCACGTCAACGCGCGCGACATCCTCCACCACGTTTTTCTCGCCTATGGCGTGACCGCCATTCTCGACGATTCGGTTCCTACGCAAAACGTCCGCCTCGATCTGAGCCATGCTACGTTCGCGGAGGCATCCACGGCCGTCCAGCTATTGACGAATACCTTCGTCGTTCCTCTAGACCCACAGCGCGTGCTGGTGGCCGAAGACACCAAGGAAAACCGTGTGAAATTTGAACGGCTCCTGCTGGAAACCATCTACCTTCCAGAGTTGAACGCGAAGGAAATGGCCGACCCAGTCAACATGGTGAAAAACATATTTAACGTACGGCAGGTGTCGGTCCGCCCAAATGATGGAACGCTGAGTATCCGCGCTCCAGAGAGCACATTGCGAGCGATCAACCAGACGCTGGCCCATCTCTATCTGGATAAGCCGGAGGTCATGATCGATGTCCGCATCTATCAGGTGAACGATTCGCGCCAGCAAACGCTGGGCGTGGCATTTCCCCAGCAACTCAGCGTCTTCAATGTCGACTCCGAGTTGTCCAATATCATCAGCAGCAATCAGAGCACCATCAGCCAACTGATTGCCAGCGGACTGGTCAATCCGGGAGACCTTCCCGCCATTGCCGCGTTGCTGATCGGTCTCGGCCTGGTGAATGGGACGGTCCTGAATCAACCGTTTGCGCTCTTTGGCAATGGACTTACCTTGAGCGGGCTGAGTTTTGGCAGCACGACAGCGAATGCCTCGCTCACCATCTCCAATACGCGCGAGATCGACCATGTGCAATTGCGCGCGGAAGATTCACAGCCGGAAACATTTCTGGTTGGCTCTCGCTATCCCGTCATCACGCAAAGTTACTCGGCGGGAACGCAAACACCAACCGCTTTTCCCGGCCTTTCCGGCTTACTGGCTGGCGCAGCGGGCACGCAGCTTTCGGGAATAAACCCGCTGGCGACGGCGCCGCAGATTCAGTATGAAAACCTTGGGTTGACATTGAAAACAGAGGCCAAGATTCAACAAAACAACAACGTACAGATGAAACTTCAGGTAAAAATTGATGCATTGGGAGGCGGTACGGTCAACGGAATTCCTATCATCAACAATCGATCTTTTACCTCTGCGATTCAGGTGCCGGACGGCGGTAGTGCGCTGCTGGTAAGCGCTGTCAGCCGGGAAGAATCCAACTCCATCACCGGCATCCCCGGCTTGAGCGAGCTGCCTGGATTTGGCTGGACCGCCAGTCCCACAACCCAGGTCACTGTCGGCGACGTTCTCATTGTCATCACTCCTCACATCATCAGCGCCAGCCATCCTCGCGTAGCGACCCGTATGCTGTTCCTGCCCCACGCATAGCTTCCATCAATACATATCGGCGCTTTTCAGCAATCACGGCCTTATCTATAAAGTGCCATGATCAAATGCAGGCTTGTTACATGGGATGTTATTTGCACTTGGGGCAGAGCAACCGGTGTTGGCCTACAGTATTCTGGACGCCAAAGATATCTTGTGCTGTAGCAGCCACTCTTGTTGTTGCAGCTCTAGTCGGCGTATATTTTTCTCGCAAATACTCTGCAAGAATAAGATTTGATCGCAATCTTACAGCGGTTCTCCTATTGGTAGATAGCTAATGTTAGATATGTCGTCCTTAGGTCGCCACGGCGACCTAAGGACCTTGCGGTTTGCACAGGAAACACAAGGTCTTTCACTTCAGTCGCTGCGGCGACCTTTGATCTTGCCCCCGCCAAACGTATCCCATAGCTGACAATCAGCGAAGGGGAGAACCGCTATAGAATTTGGCTCGTGCCTGTAGTCCATCCGTACTGCGCTAACAACCAATCTTCGCTGTTTACGCAGTCCAGTATGCTGTGAATTGTTACTCTCGTGGGATTGAAGCAAGTCAATATGGCTGTTTTTTATTTTTTCAAGGGAGTATGAATTGAACAACGACGGAAAAGCGTGGCCCTTTCTCCCAATCCGGCGTCGGTCTTTCATCAAATTGTTCGCCGCTGCGGAATTTGCTACCGCATTCGATCCTGTCGGCATTCTCTGCAGATGTGTCTGTCCACATCCACTCACCGGATGACGCCAGTCTCCAATATGCCTCGCTTGGAAGGACGCAGCGGCAGTCACTCCAGTTAACGCGCGCTACATTCGAGAAATCCACACATTTTTGAAATCATGGTTGTAAGCTGAGATATTTCGACAGCATTCCGTATGAGGATCAATCTTCATGCAGTTCTCAGCATCATCGGAAGTTTTTCCTTTCGTTCGGTAAATTTACAGATCATGAAGAACCTCCAATGATCTGCGACCCATTCAAGAACTGTACCCTCCACTAACATTTCTCTGAAACAATTGAGCGGACAGTGCGCTAGATCACATCCCAACCTTCTCAACAAGGATTAGGATGTGACACAGGTTTCATATGATTGTGACAAAACATACTGCATCTTAGGTCGCAGATCTGATTAAATGATCGCGAGGAATCCAACTCCATGATCGACAAGTGTGCCAATACAGCCTGTACCGAGCGAATGGTCTACCTGCGCTCTGGAGTGCTCTATGAAGTGGATATTTTAATAACTTCTGATGCAGCACATGCAACGCATTTTTTCTGGCTTTGCATGTCTTGTTCGGAAAAATACGATCTTCGCTTCAGTGAACGAGGAGACCCCAGTCTAGTTCCACTAGACACGCCAAGTGCTCATGATGAGTCGACATCTGACCATCGGCGGATACGTCGCATCTTTATCAATCAGCCGCCGCCTGTATCCACGGAAGCCATTGTCGATTATGCCGATTTAGAACGCGAGACACCGTATCCTATCGAACCGATGTGCCCATGTGCCCGCACGCCAAAATCGTTAGAAGACAGAACACGAGATATCGATCCAAAAGAATGCGGAACCGTCCAGAAAACACGGGCCAAATTGCAATCCCGATCCGCATAATTCGATGACATGCTGAGGCGGGAGTCATGCCAAATTCCGTTGGCATCCTGTCATCTGTGTGCAACCGGCTTGGGGGCTGCCAACAAACCCGACTTCCATTACACCTCACCGTAAAGACAGTGCAGTGGGGATTTTGCTGCGCTGGCATTATTTGCAGGTGGGACGGTCTATGCCGCGCTGAATAAGAGCAATGTCGAAGTGTATGTGGATGGTGTGCGGCAAGACACAGCTCCCGAGATAGAACAGCTTCATCAGGGAAGGTGCGTCGCAAGAGCATCCGCAGGCGCGGTTGCTGATGACCCAGCCGGGAGTGAGACCGATCACCGCCCTGGCATTTGTGCTGACCATCGGCGACGCAACTCGGTTCCGGCACAGCAAGCAGGTGGCCAGCTACCTGGGGCTGATACCGCGCGAACGCAGCTCGGGAAGCAAGCGCCGGCTGGGTGCGATCACCAGGCGGGGCAACTGCTTTCTGCGCCAGTTTCCGCCGGAGATCCGCAAAGTCGTCTATACGACCAACGCTATTGAATCGCTGAACATGAGCTTGCGCAAGGCCATCAAGACGCGCGGCGCATTTCCCAGCGAGGACGCGGCTTTGAAAGCGATGTATCTCGCGCTGAGAAACCTGGCCAGAAAATGGAATGCCGTGCAGGGCTGGAAAGAGGCCCTCAACCGCTTCGCCTTGGTGTGGGAAGCGCGCTTCCCACACCAAGGCATATGACAATTCACGAAACTTCAATCAGAACATTTACACAAAAGATTTGACACTACCCCGGACATGCGTGGCTACGGACAGACAGATCGCCCCACGGCGGTCAACCAGTTTACTCTGCTTCACCTGATTGGGGACATGGTGAGTCTGCTGGACGCGCTGGGAGAGCAAACAGCGGTGATTGCAGGGCACGACTGGGGCGCGCCGGTAGCATGGCATGCTGCCCTGCTGAGGCCAGACCGCTTTCGTGCAGTCATCGGACTGAGTGTTCCGTTTATTCCCCGGCGCCAGCTCTGCCTACAACTCTGATGCCTCAATCTGATGCCTCAAACAGAGGACGCACAGTTTTATCAGCTCTACTTCCAGGCTCCGGGCGTGGCCGAGGCGGAGCTTGAACGCCCGGTGCCCCATTCAAGCCTTCTTTTGGCTCGAGTGGGAGAGAAGCTCCACGGCTGGACAGAGTCTCCCCGCTGCTCGCTCGCGCTTACTGGAAACACACTCCGATTCAATCTCCACGCGTCCTTCGAGGTCCGTGGCATAGTGCTGGGTGCCCCATGCGCGGCTCATCTGAAAAAAGATTTACTCTGTAGCGAGTGGAACGTCGTAGGTTCCGTTTTACAAAAATCTCTTCCCGTTGCGGACGGCGCACGATAGCATCTGATTTTCTATAGCGCATGCAATCTGCAATCGAGCGCGTTTTAATTTACCGGCTGGGCAGCCTCGGCGACACGGTCGTGGCGCTGCCCTGCTTCCACCAGATTGCGCGCGCTTATCCCGAAGCCGAGCGACGTCTGTTGACCAATGTGCCGGTGCACAGCAAAGCACCGCCCGCATTTGCCGTGCTGGAAGGCTCCGGCCTGGTGCATGGCTATATGCGCTATCCGATCGGTACACGCAACCTCCCTGAACTGATGACAGTGCAGCGGCAGATTCGCGCCTTTCGCCCACAGGTACTCGTCTATTTGACGCCACGCCGCCAGGCCGGGGATGTGATGCGCGATGCCGCCTTCCTGCGCATGTGTGGAGTTCCACGCATCGTTGGACTGCCGCTGGCGCGCGATGCCCGCAACAACCGGCTGGACTCCACCACCGGATGGTATGAGCCAGAGGCCGCGCGGCTGGCGCGTCTGATGCGCGGCCTGGGAAAAATCGACCTGCATGATGCTGCCAATTGGGACCTTGCGTTGACACTCGACGAGCATAAGCGCGCAGCGCAGGCGTTGGAACCGGTGCAGCAACGGTCTCTGCTGGCATGTTGCGTGGGCACGAAGGTGCAAGCGAAAGACTGGGGCCGCGAGAACTGGCATCGCGTGCTGGACAAGCTTGCGGTGGAGCACCCCCAGGATGCTCTTGTCCTTATCGGAGCTAGTGAAGACAGCGCGTCCAGTGAATTTGCGGCTGCTTCCTGGTCTGGCCGCTTCGTCAATTTATGCGGCCAACTCACGCCACGAGAGTCGGCCGCAGTGCTGGCGCGCGCCAAATTGTTTCTCGGCGTCGACAGTGGCCCCATGCATCTGGCTGCTGCCGTCGGCACGCCTTGCGTCGCCGTCTTTGCCGCGCGCAATCGGCCCCGCGTGTGGTTTCCCTGGGGGGACCAGCATGAAGTCCTCTATCACCAGACCGACTGCTGGGGCTGTGATCTGGAGACCTGCATCGAACAAAAGAAAAAGTGCCTGACCTCGATTGCGCCTGGCGAAGTGCTGGCCGCCATCTATCGCGTGCTGGCACGAATTTCCCAGGCAACATAATTAAGCGGAAGCTTTCGCTCGAGCGACAGCTTCCGCGCAGGCTCCGCGTTCATAATCCTGCAAAGCCATTTAAGATACAGGGGAACTCTTTATGATTCGCGATCTTCATCGTGTTCTCGATCTGGTCGAGTCTGGCTTCGAGCGTCATCGCGTTCTGGTGGTGGGCGACCTGATGCTCGACCAATACGTCTGGGGCGATGTCAGCCGCATCTCCCCGGAAGCGCCCGTGCCCGTGCTGCGTTCGGTGCGACGCACCCATGTTGCGGGCGGCGCGGCCAACGTTGCCATGAATCTCGCTGGCCTGGGTACGCAAGTTTCGCTGGCCGGCTTTGTCGGCGACGACGAAGATGCCCAGGTATTGCGCGGGCTACTCACAAATTCCAGCATCGCAGTCGATTCTTTGTGTGTCTGGCAACGCGCTACCATTTCCAAGACGCGCGTCATGGCTGGCCGCCAGCAGTTGATGCGTCTCGATGTCGAAACTCCCGAAGCCCCCAGCGCCTCGGAAATCGACGCGCTGCTGCATACCCTGGAAGCGCAGCTTGTTCTCGCCGAGTGCGTTCTTCTTTCCGACTATGCCAAAGGCGCTTTGCCGGAACGTGTCTGCAAATTTGCCATCTCACAGGCACGCGCGCGCGACCTTCCCGTGCTGGTCGATCCCAAAGGCAGTAATTTTTCCAAGTACCGGCACGCCACCACCATCTGCCCAAACCTGCAGGAGCTTTCCGCCTGCACGGGCATTTCTACACAGGAACCATCGGCCCTGATGGCGGCGGGCCGCGCCTTGATTCCATCGCTCGCGCTCGATTACCTCACCGTCACCATGAGCGAACGCGGCATCCGCGTGCTCCACTCCGACGCCGAGCAGGACCTGCACGCATCCGCCCAGGCGCGTGAGGTTTATGACGTTTCTGGCGCGGGCGACACAGTCATTGCAACCCTGGCCGCTTCTGCCGCAGCGAATCTCGATCTCGAAAGCGCGATCCAGTTGGCGAACGTCGCCGCAGGCATTGTCGTCAGCCGCGTTGGCACAGTGCCCATCGATCGCGCCAACCTGCTGGCAACTTTATCCACCGAACTCGCACTCAGCACGCAGGAGAAAGTTGTGGACCGCGCAGGGTTGATGGCGCGCGCCGCGCAGTGGCGCAATCGCGGCGAGAGTATTGTCTTTACCAACGGCTGCTTCGATCTGCTGCACATCGGTCACATCACCTTGCTCGAAGACGCGCACCGCATGGGCGATCATCTCGTGCTCGGCATCAATAGCGATGCGTCCGTGCAACGGCTCAAAGGAGACTCGCGGCCCATTGTTGGCGAGAATGAACGTGCGCGTATTCTTGCCGCGCTGGCCTCGACGGACGCCATCGTCATATTTGAAGAAGACACCCCGCTGGCCACTATCGAGGCGTTGCGCCCGGACGTTCTCGTCAAAGGCGGCGATTACACGGAAGCGACCGTCGTCGGCGCGGAGGTGGTCCGCAGTTGGGGCGGGCGTGTGGCCATCGTTCCCACAGTCGCAGGCTTCAGCACGACAAATATCGTGCAGAAAATGAGCGCGGCGGCGAACAGCAATGCAACGCGGCTGTCGCCGAAGGAGAAAGCATGATTATCGTCACCGGCGGCGCTGGATTTATCGGCAGCAATCTGATTCATGAACTGAACCGCATCGGCGAAAATGAAATCTTCTGCGTCGACAACCTGACCGACAGTGCAAAGTTTGTCAATCTGCAGGGCGCGATCTTCTGCGATTACATGGACAAAAATGAATTTCGCCGCGCCATCGGCGCCCGCGCGCTTTCCGCCAAGCACATTCGCGCCATCCTGCATCAGGGGGCCTGCTCCAACACGCTCGAAGATAACGGCGCGTACATGATGGACAACAACTTCACCTACTCGAAGGAACTGCTCCATTACGCGCTGCAACATCGCATCCCGTTCGTCTACGCCTCGACGGCCGCCGTTTACGGTCTGAGCCAGCGCTTTACGCCGGAGCCTGAAAACGAGCGTCCGCTGAACATCTATGGTTTCTCCAAGCTGGTCTTCGACAATTACGTGCGGCGACTGTTGCCGACCATCGAAAGCACCGTCGTCGGCCTGCGCTACTTCAACGTCTACGGCCCGCGCGAGCAGCACAAGGGGCGCATGGCTTCCGTGATCCACCACTTCATGCAGCAGTTAAAAGAAACCAGCGTCATCCGCGTGTTTCAAGGCTCCGGCGGCTATGGCGACGGCGAACAGCGCCGCGACTTCGTCTACGTGCGCGACCTGTGCCGCATGAATTTATTTTTTGCCGGCCTGGGAGACGAAACCTTTCGGGCGCATTCCGGCAGGGCTGCGGACATCTATCAAGGCGTCTTCAATGCAGGCACAAGCGCTAGCCGCAGCTTCAACGATGTTGCGAAGGCGCTGATGCAGGTGCATGGCAAGGGAAAAGGAAAGGAGAAGGCAAAGATCGAATACATTCCCTTCCCGAACGATCTCGCCGGACGCTACCAGCACTTCACCGAAGCCGACACGACCATGCTCCAGCAACAAGGCGGCTATACGCGACCGTTCACCACACTGGAAGATGGTATTGCGGAAACGTTCACCTAAACACAGACGGCTACTTTTGCTTGGGCAGCGTACTGATAAAGGCGTCTATTTCGCGTAGCACATCCACCTCGTTCGAAATAAAAATGTAATGATTTGCATGTGACAGTTCGATGACGTGTGCTGATGGCTCGCCTCGCTGCAATGCTTTTACTTGTGCTTCAGTTCTAGCCGTATCTAAGACATCTAACTTAGCTCGAGCAACGGGGTCTTTGTTAACGGATGACCCATAATTATGAGGAACGGCATAAATAGCAAGAACAGGGACGCGGATGCTACTGTATTTTTGCTCTCCTGAGACGATTGCTTCAAAAACAAACGGCGGTGTGCGTGACTTACCAACACTTCCGTCTGGCTTTGATTCAAAGGTTTGGTGCAGTTCGGCTATCGGTACGGCTCCTCCCCGCTCACGCGATTGCCAGGCGCGGAACGCTGGAAAGCTTGCACGGTCTGTAGCTGTTGGGCCTGCGAGGGAAGGCTTTTGCCCTGGTACTGCTTCTAGGGTCTTTTGCAACTGCTGTAGGTCCCTTTCAAAATCAGGGAGGTCAGTTTGCAGCATTTCCTGCACCAGTTGTTTTGTGTTCGACGGCATAGTCTGCAATTGTTTTAGCTTCTTCTGCAAATCCTGCGAATCAATCGAAAAATCTCCCAGCGTGGGATCGTAATATGCATAGGAATAAGCGGCATCGAGATAAATCAGCCCTGCGATACGTTCGGGATAGCGACTGCCCACAGAACTTAGCTCTTCTCCCGCAATAGAGTGTCCCGCCAGCACTGGTCGCTGGAGCTTCAGTGCATTGAGCACAGCCACCACGTCGTCTCCCAACCGGTCAGCCGAATACCCAGTAGCTGGAGCACTCGATGCACCGAATCCGCGTCGTGTAATGCCGTAAACATGGTACTTCGCAGTAAGTTTGGGAGCGAAATCATCGAATATGTGAGCCGTGTTTCCAAGGCCGGACAATAGAACCACAGGTCGGCCTGTACCACCCCAATCGAGAACCTCAAGCTTGACGTTCTTGTCTACAGTTATGAACTGCACACTGTGCGGTGAAGGATCATGCCATACTGGAATCTTTTGATTGGCCCGACTTACGCTGTTTTGACCGACGCAGATCCATGCCACGAAGAAGATTAAAGCAAAGACCTTGGC
>DAHUZH010000046.1 GCA_027306695.1 Acidobacteriaceae bacterium | reverse complement strand
TCCGAAGCGGTTCGCGCTGGGTGCCGCCACCGGCACGCCCGCGGCGGCGATCAGCGCCTGGGCCACCGGGTGTGCGGGCATGCGCACGCCCACCAGTGCTCGGGCCGCCGTGACGGCTGCGGGCACAGCGTCCCGCTTCGGCAGAAGGAGCGTCAACGGTCCCGGCCAGAATTTTTTCATGAGCCGCTGTGCGCGTTCTGGAATGCTGGCGACAACCCGCTGCAACATTGCTGCGTTGCACACATGCACGATCAGCGGGTCCCAGGCTGGCCGCTGCTTGGCGAGAAAAATTTTTTTCACGGCGCGGACGTCGAGCGCATTCGCGCCCAACCCGTAGACCGTCTCCGTGGGAAACGCGACCGTGCCGCCCGCGCGCAAAACTTCCGCAGCCTGCGCGAGCGCCTGTTGTGCGGCCGCGCTTTCGAGAGAGTCGGCGGTAACGGTAAGCTGGACTGTACTTTTTTGCGCCATCTTCAAAGATTCATCCTAACCTGAATGCTCCTCAGCTTCTTCCGTCGAAGCTGCAACGTGCGAAACTGGCTGCATGCCGCAAGAAACTCCCGCTACCCAACTGGAAATCGAAGTCAAGGTCCAGCTTGTGGACCGAGTTGCGTTGGCCGACAAGCTGCCTGCTCTCGGCTTTCGCCTGCTTACGCCGGAAACGCTGGAGCGCAATGTCCTTTTCGATACTCCGGACGGCCGCCTGCGCCAGCAGGGGCAGTTACTGCGCATCCGTCATTATGGCGGCCAATGGATTCTCACGCACAAAGCCCCTATAGAAAACTCCGCATCTGCAACCCACAAAGTGCGCGTGGAAACAGAGACGGAGGTCGGTGACGGACAGGCGCTCGCCGATGTGTTCGAGCGGCTGGGGTATCGACCGGTTTTTATCTATGAAAAACTTCGCGCCGAATGGACCGATGGCGTTGGCCATTTGGTCGTGGATGTGACGCCCATCGGAGATTTTCTGGAACTGGAAGGCGAGCACGCCTGGATCGACGCGACGGCCGCCAGACTGGGCATTTTGCCTTCGCAATATCTCACGGCGAGCTACGCGCAGTTATTTTTCGAGTGGAAGGAAAGCGCAAAGCATTCCGCTGCCAACATGACATTTGCAGAGGTGGGTGCGAACCGGTAGATGTGTATCATGGCTACCAGCCATGGCCTTGGAAACATTCCCCGCCCCCGCTGTTCGGCCTGCGCACCGGCGCAATTTAATTTTTCTTGCCGTCCTCGGCAGCCTGCTGGTCCAGTTCCTCGTGGCCTGGCAGCTTCGTGGCCAGATTGCGTCCGGCTACTCCGATTTCTCCGCTTTCTATACGGCGGGGAAAATCATCGACACCGGCAATGGCAAGCATCTGTACGACCTGAGGACGCAGGCGCAGATCGAAAGCACCTTCACCGTACGAAAAGACCAGACCGGCTTTCTCCCCTACAACCACGCCCCATTTGAGGCCCTGGCCTTCGCCCCGCTGGAAAATTTTTCCTATCCCACGGCCTTCTGGATTTGGTGGGGATGCAACCTGCTTCTCGGCTATTTCGTACTGTTCCTTCTTCGTCCCCACCTCGCGCATCTTAGCGCGCATTTCGAGCTTGCCGTTCTTGCGCCTGCGTTTTTCTTCCCGCTTCTGGTGGCGGAATCCCAGGGTCAGGATTCTGTACTCTCGCTGCTCCTGCTCACCATTTGTTTCGTCGCCCTTGTGCGCAGCCAGCCTGGGCTCGCAGGATGCGCACTGGCCTGCATCGCCTACCGGCCGCAACTGGCGCTCCCCATGCTCCTCATCCTCGCCATCGCCGCGGAAAAGCGGGGACGCATCGTCGCCGGCTTTCTGCTGACCTGCGTTTGTCTCGCATTCATGTCTGCCGCAACCGTGGGTTGGCGCGGCCTTCTTGCCTATCCTGCGTTCCTCGAAAAATTTGTCCCCGCCAGCGTCCAGCTTCACGTCCGTCGAATGCCCAACCTCCGTGGACTGATCTATGCCGCATTTGGCCCCCACCTTCCGGCCCATGCACTCACAGGGATGGTCGCCGTCATCTCCGCCATACTTGCCACAGCGACGATTTGGGCCTGGCAGTCAAAAAGTTCTCCAATTGACGACCGGCAACTCAAATATGCGCTGCTGATCACGGTCACGGCGCTTACCGCGTATCACAGCTATGTCCATGACATGACCATCCTGTTGCTGCCTCTGTTCATTGTCTGGGACTGGCTCGCGAAAACCGGATTGCATACCTGGAACCGGAAGCTCCTCGCCTTGTGCGCACTGCTGCTCTTCTGGCTTTTTGGCATCGTCGCCAATCCGCAACTCTATGCCTGCATTCTGCTCATTTTCTTCGGTTCGCTCTGTTGGGAGATCAGGATGGGGAGATGTAGTTTGCCGAAGGTCACGGAGCAGGCGGCGGAAATCTCGCGTTGATCGATGTTCAAGCGAATTCAAGAATGCTGTACCCACAAAATATATCTGTCCTTTCGAGCGAGCACCGGCAGGGTGAGAGTCGAGAAACCTGCGGTTTGTCCGCCAATCCAGCAAGGAACGCAGGTCCCCGTTCGACTCGGTCGCCGTGGCGACCTCGCTCAGGGCAGGCTCTCGACTACGCAGACGCAGTTCCACTGCTTCTGCTCCGCTCGGGATGACAATGCTTTGGGTATAGCAATCGTAAATTCGCTTGAATTCAGCGGCCCGCATTCCTCCGCTTCGTTTTCTACGCTTCGGTCCCGTGGCATTTTTTGAATTTCTTGCCGGAGCCGCAAGGGCACGGATCGTTGCGTCCCACCTTATCGCCAGCTCTGCGTTGCACCGTTTCTCTAGACGATTCACCCGCGCCTGCCATGCGCGCCTGCTGCAACTCGCGCTTTTTGCGCCGCTGAAATTCCTCTTCCAGCGAATCGATGGTCGTCGAAGGCGCGCGCGTGGGCACGGGGATTGCTGGCGGCCTGCT
Source organism: Acidobacteriaceae bacterium (assembly GCA_027306695.1). GTDB lineage: Bacteria > Acidobacteriota > Terriglobia > Terriglobales > Acidobacteriaceae > JAKAAZ01. The sequence goes on along the minus strand of DAHUZH010000046.1, from coordinate 24,099 downwards.
CTGCGCACCACCGTTTCGCCCCACCCCATTCTGTCCGCTGCCGGCGGCAATGCGCGATGGCTCGCTGGCGTTCGCCGACCCTCCGGTAAACACCACGGACTGCGGGTGCGGACGCGACGGCACAGAAATCTCCTGTCCATCCGGCCCCATGATCTGCATGCGATACAGGAAGCGCACTGTGTCTTCCTGGAAGCGCGTCATCATCGCCTCGAACGCCTCAAAGGACTCGCGCTTGTAGGAAATCAGCGGGTCCTGCTGGCCGTATCCGCGGAGCCCGATGCCTTCCTTCAACTGGTCCATTGCCAGCAAGTGATCCTTCCACAGGCCGTCGAGCACGCTCAGCATAATCATGCGCTCGTGATAGCGCATGGCCTGTGCGCCGATGATTTGTTCCTTCGCGTTGTAGCGTTCTTTCAGCCGCTCGAACAGCGTCTCGCCCAGATCGTGCCGGTTTAGTTCCTGCACCGGGATACCTTCCGCAGCGATGTCCAGCCCAAACTGCATCAGCACCTGGTCCTGGATCGCCTTGATGTCCCACTGGTCGGGGTGCATCTTGTCCGGCGCGTGCTGGTCGAGAATGGCGCTCAAAATATTGGAGACGTAATCCTCGGTGACGAGTTCCTTCTGGTCCAGCCCTTCCAGCAACTGGCGGCGCGTGCCATAGACGGCCTCGCGCTGCTTGTTCATCACGTCGTCGTATTCCAGAACATGCTTGCGCGACTCGAAGTTCTGGCCTTCGACGGCCTTCTGTGCAGCCTCAATGCGCCGCGTGATGAGCTTCGATTCGATTGGAACGCCTTCTTCCATGCCCAACTTTTGCAAGAGGGTGGAAACCCACTCCTTCGCGAAGATGCGCATCAGATCGTCTTCCAGCGAGAGGAAAAAGCGCGATGCGCCGGGGTCGCCCTGTCGGCCCGCGCGACCGCGCAACTGGTTGTCCACGCGGCGGGACTCATGCCGCTCCGTACCGAGAATAATCAGACCGCCAGCCGTCAGCACCTCTTCGCGTTCCTTGGCGATCTGCGCGGCGTATCCCGAGTAGACCTCTTTCCAGTCCATTTCCGGGGTCTCAAATTCCTGGCTCTGGTAATAAAAGCGCATCATCCCAGCGGGTGCGGTGGGAGAAATTTCTCCTTCCGCCGCGCTCACCGCGCGCGCACGGTTTTTCTTCACCAGTTCCTGCCGGGTAAGAAACTCCGCGTTGCCGCCGAGCAGAATGTCCGTGCCGCGACCGGCCATATTGGTGGCGATCGTCACCATCCCCAAGTGCCCCGCCTGCGCGACGATCTCCGCTTCGCGCTCGTGGAACTTGGCATTCAGCACCACATGGCGAACGTTTTTCCGCTGCAAAATCTGCGACAGCAGTTCCGACTTTTCAATCGACGTCGTGCCCACCAGAACGGGTTGCTTGCTCTCATGGAGCCGGACAATCTCATCCGCGACCGCAAAGTATTTTTCCTTCGCCGTGCGAAACACCACGTCGGAGTTGTCGATGCGGCACATCGGCATGTTGGTCGGAATCACCACCACTTCCAGTTTGTAGATGCTCTCAAACTCGGCAGCTTCGGTATCTGCGGTCCCCGTCATGCCAGCCAGTTTTTTGTACAGGCGAAAATAATTCTGGAACGTGATCGTCGCCAGCGTCTGGTCTTCGCGGCGGATGTTCACGCCCTCTTTGGCCTCAATCGACTGATGCAGGCCATCGGACCAGCGACGGCCCGGCATCAAGCGGCCCGTGAACTCGTCCACGATGATGACTTCGCCGTCCTTGACGACGTAGTTCACATCGCGCCGATAGAGCGCATGCGCTTTGATGGCGGTTTCCATGTAATGCTTCAGGTCCCAGTTCTCCGGGTCCGCGATGCTCTCGATCCCGAGCAGCTTTTCGATCTTCTCCCAGCCCTCGTCCGTAACTCCGATCGTCCGGTGTTTTTCATCGACGACGTAATCGCCGGTCAGAATTTTGTTGTCGAGCGACTCGATCTCCTCGCCCAACTCCAACTGCGGAACGATGCGCACCACGCGCGCATATTTGTCGGTCGTCTGGTCGGTGGGGCCGCTGATGATCAGCGGCGTGCGTGCCTCGTCGATCAGGATGGAGTCCACTTCATCGACGATGGCGAAGTACTGGCGGCGCTGCACGCACTCGGTCAGCTCAAACTTCATATTGTCGCGCAGGTAATCGAACCCAAACTCGTTATTCGTACCGTAGGTGATGTCGGCGGCATACGCGGCGCGGCGCTGCGCGTCATCCAGGTCATGCACAATCACGCCGACCGAAAGGCCAAGATAATTGTGGATCTTGCCCATCCACTCCGCGTCGCGCTTGGCGAGATAATCGTTCACGGTGACGACGTGGACGCCATGGCCGGCCAATGCATTTAAGTAGCAAGGCAGCGTGGCCACCAGCGTCTTGCCTTCGCCGGTCTTCATCTCGGCGATTTTGCCTTGATGCAGCACCATGCCGCCGATCAACTGCACATCGAAGTGGCGCATGTTCACCACGCGACGGCCCGCTTCGCGCACCAGCGCAAAGGCCTCCGGCAAAATTTCTTCCAGCACCTCGCGCTCCGCCTCATAGCGCTCGTCTGCATCCTGAATGTCTGCGATGCGCTCCGCAATGCGCGCGCGGAACTCATCCGTCTTGGCGCGCATCTGCTCCGCCGAAAGCTGCTGCATCTCCGGTTCCAGCGCATTGATGGCCGCCACCGTGGGCAACATGCGCTTTACAGAGCGCTCATTGCTGGTGCCGAAGACTTTCGTGAGTGCATTCCCAATCGCTATCAAAGAAAAACCCAACCTTCATAAATGTTGCTATCGTCGCTTGCTGCTGCGACGCCTGCGTTTTGGCGCATACCTTAATTTTAAGCTGTTTGGCGGCAGAAAGGGCGTGTCGATTTGAAGAGACACCCATGACGGCGCGTGAATCGTCTCAGCATCCATGCGAACCCGTGCGCAGATACGATTTCAGAAGCTCGACACACTCGTTAAAGGATTTCACGCCAGTATTCAGAATCTCGTAATTTCCCCGTGTTGCTTCTTCCCGGAGATACTGGGCCCATCTCATCATGTTGACGTTGGCCAACTCAGGCTGGCCGCGGTCCACGCTTAGCCTCGCAGACCGAATAGCATCATCGCAATCGATGAGAACAATGCGCGCAGCAGATATACCCGCCACAGTGAGCGCCTCGACAATAAACGCGATTCGCATCTGCCCTTCAAACAAAACCGACTTTCCGCGTTGGAGAATTTCCGGTATTTGCTTCATCCATTGAAGAGTCATTGCCCGCTGCCACCCTCCGCCCGGCTGATGCCCCTCTCCAAACTCCTTCATTCTCTCCGGGGAGTGGACGCCTACAGAATCAAAGAAAAGAACATCATATTCATCTGAGTGTTCATCTTTCAGTGCGCGAGCAAGCGTTGTTTTCCCGCTTCCCGATGCTCCCGTGAGTACAACCAAACGACCCTGCATAAAGAAGAGTGTACAAAGCGCAGGCCCTATATGGTTTTCAGAGCGCGTAAGGCGGAAATATTATAACGATCAAGCTCTCCTAATTTTATTTCGCTTAGTCTTTCGCCCTTGGGTGCGTCCGGTCATACACGGCGGCCACCTGGCCAGAGGTCAAATGCGTGTACCGCTGCGTGGTGGAAAGCCGCGCGTGGCCGAGGATTTCCTGGATGGCCCGCAGGTCCGCGCCTTCTTCCAGCATGTGCGTCCCAAAGGCGTGACGCAGCGTGTGCGGGTGGACATCGACGGCCATCCCATGCGTTAGCGCCAGATGCTTCACGATGCGACCGACGCTCCGGGTCGTCAGGCGGCCATTGCCGCGCAGCCGGGCGTTCAGCAGCAGAGCATCCGAGGCGCGCTTCGCAGCGGCAAGCTTCTGCGCTCGCTGCGGCAGATAGGCGCGAATCGCTGCAGCCGCTGCATCGCCTATGGGAACGTACCGCTCCTTGCGTCCCTTGCCGCGCACCAGCAGACACTCGTTGCCCCATTGAATGTCTTCGAGATTCAGCCCGACCAGCTCCGCATTGCGGATTCCGCAGTCGTAGAGCAGTTCCAGAATCACGCGGTCGCGCTCCGGCCATGCGGTTTCCTCTGGTTTGTCTCCGGCGGTCTGGCCCGCCATGCCATCCAACACTTGGTTTATCTGCTCCATTCCCGGCACGCGAGGAAGATGTTTCGGCAGCTTCGGCGTTGCCACCAACCGCGCAGGATTCTGCTCGATATGCCCCTTGCGCGCCAGCCAGCCAAACCACGACCGGATGGCCGCCAGCGCCCGCGCCACCGACGGCTTCGACAGATTTTTTTCATACAGCGTTCCGAGGTACTCGCGAATCACCGGATGCTCGATCTGCGTTGGCGTCACGCCGCTGCCGCAGCGCTTAGTCAGAAATGCAGCGAAGGAATGCAGTTCTCGCTGGTAGGCGCGAATCGTGTGCTCGGAAGCGGCACGCTCGGCGGTCAACACCGCCATGTACTCCGCGACCAAGCGCAAAATCTCTGGCGCGCCGACTAAAAACTCTTCGGCCTCGCGCGCCTGCTTCATGCAATCTCTTTCGAGGATTTTTCAGTTTTAGAAGAAGTCTCTGCCGCCGCAACAAAAATTCTTTTCCCGCGCGGATGATGCGCGCGGTGCACCGCCTTCAGCCTGCCCAACGCAAGATGCGTGTAAATCTGCGTGGTGGCGATGTCGGCGTGGCCCAGCAGCGTTTGCACCGTGCGCAGATCCGCTCCGTGCTCCACCATGTGTGTGGCGCAACTGTGGCGCAGCATGTGCGGGCTGGCGCGATGGTTGGTGCGCTTCACTAAATTCCATACTGTCTGGCGAGTCAGCGGGCCGCCCCGCTGCGACAAAAACATCTGGCGCACGTTCGCCTTCCGCAAAAGTCCCACGCGCCCGTATTCGAGATACTCCGCGAGCGCCTTAACCGCCGGTTGTCCCAGCGGAACGATGCGCTCCTTGTCGCCCTTGCCGCGCACCAGCATCTGCCCCTGTTGCAGCGAGACATCTTCGACCGCCAGCCCCACAAGCTCCGAAACGCGCACACCGCCGCCGTACAACAGCTCCAGCATGGCCCGGTCGCGCAAGGATTGCGAGCTGCCGGTCTGCTCGTTTGCCGTATGCCCGGCCCGGTCGATCATCGCCACCACTTCAGCCTCCGACAGCGACTTGGGCAGCACCTTCCAGCCAGCCGGCGTTTCCAGATGGATCGTCGGATCGTGCGCGATGCGCTTGTCGAGCAGCAGCCAGCGATACAACCCGCGCAGGCAGGAAAGTTTGCGCGCGCGCGAACGCGCCTCCACCTGGTGCGTTTGCAAGTGCGCCACAAACCCGGCCAGGTCTTCATGCTTCGCGGCGGCAAGGAAACTGTTCGTCTTTTCCAGATACTCCGCGCACTGCAAAAGATCGCGCTGGTAGGCCTCGCAGGTCAGCGGACGCAGTCCTTTTTCCACGCGCAGATAGGTCAGATAGCCCCGTATCAAATCGAGATTGCGGTTGGTTTCCACGCGATGCGCCCTTCATAAATTATCGGGCACTCGCGGGAAAGCGTGGCAACTCTTTGCCGTGGAATCAACTTGGTCAGCGTGCGGTCTGTACACAGGTCGGGGCGGCAACGTTACAAGCCGGAACCAACGCTGGCGAAGTTGATTTCATTCCGGCATCATAGAAGCTGAAGGTTTTGTTAGCACTCGATCATCCACTGCATTCCAACGTTTTTCGATAAGGTCGCTCGTTTTGGCACAAGAACTTTTATCTCCTCTGACTCCTACCCTTACCACCGAACAATTTTTTCATCGCATCGAATCTTCCCATCCTCGCGTTGCCGTCTTCGACTGCGATGGCACGCTGTGGTCCGGGGATGCAGGCTCGGACTTCATGCGCTGGTCCATGGACTCCGGCCTGCTTTCGCGTGAAGCCTGCGACTGGATGGATGCGCGCTATCGCGCCTATCTCCGTGGAGAAGTATCGGAGCTCGCCATTTGCGGCGAGATGGTGCAGATTTATCGCGACCTGCGCGAAGCGGAACTGCGGCGCGCCACGCATTTATTTTTTGAGAGTACGATCCGGCCCCGCATCTTTCCAGAGATGCAGCAGCTTTGCGACCGGCTCCATGCCGCAGAGGTCACGTTGTGGGCCGTCAGCTCCACCAACAATTGGCTGATTGAAGATGCCGTGAAGGATTTCAGCATTCCCGCCGAGCGCGTGCTGGCGGCCCGAGCGCGGGTGACGAATGGCTTGATTCAGGCAGAGCTGCTCGATGTCCCCACCGATGAAGGCAAGGCCGCCTCGCTCGCCCGCGCTGGCGTCGAGCGGCCCGATGCGGTCTTCGGCAACTCCATTCACGACGCCGCCATGCTCGCCATCGCGCGGCATCCTTTTGCCGTGAATCCCTCCCCTGCGTTGCGCGAACTCGCCGCGGCACGAGGATGGCCCATGTTCCAGCCCAGGCTGCCGCATGCCTAGCAAACCCGCTACGAACGCAACGCCGCCCGCATTGCGCATCGCCTCGCTCCAACCCAGCATCACGTTGACGCTGGAGCGGCTGGGCAAGCTCGACACGCTGGTGGCCTGCACCCGCTATTGCCTGGAAGCATTGCCCGAGCTTGCATCTCGCAATCTCGCCATCGTCGCCGATTCGTGGTCTTCCACCATGGAAGAACTGCTCGCGGTCCAGCCGAATCTGGTCCTTGCGTCCGTTCCCTATCGGATGGAATCGCTGGCGGCGATCCTGCGCGCGGGCTGCCCAGTGTTGACGCTGTCGCCGCACACGCTTGCCGACATTTTTGCGGACATGCGCTTGCTGGCCTCCGTGGTGCATGCAGAGGAGCGCGGCGAAGCACTCGTTGCTGAAATCTCTTCGGCCATTCATTCCGTGCGAGCACGAGCGGAAGCATACGGCGATAAACCGCGCGTCTATTGCGAGGAATGGGGCAAGCCGCTGATTCATTCTCAAGCCTGGGTCAAAGAACTGGTGGAGGCAGCCGGTGGCGAGTTTGTCGGCGAAGCGGGAAAAACTACCACAGCCGACGCGGTCGTAGCGAGCAATCCAGATGTGCTGATTTTCGCGTGGTGCGGCGCGGGCGATCGCGTCCCGCTCGCGCGCGTGGTGGAAAAGCGCGGCTGGCAGGCCATGCCAGCGGTCACGCTGGGCTGCGTGTATTGTGTCCCGGATGAATTTCTGAACACGCCCGCGCATACGCTGCTCGACGGTCTTGCCTGCCTGGCAGCCGCCATACATCCAAATCTCTTTTCATCGCATGCTCGCATGATTTCGCTTCCGGCCTCGCCCAAGCTGAAATAAATCACTATCCTAAAAGAGGTGATGGAAGCAGACATCCAAACCGCAACTTCTTCCGAACCGGAAAAGCCGCGCATGCGTGCCGTGGTTGCCGCACTGATCCTGCGCGACCATGAGGTTTTCATCTGCCAGCGCAAGGCCGGCACGGCCATGGGGTTGCAATGGGAGTTCCCTGGCGGAAAAATCGAGCCCGGAGAGACGCCGGAAGATGCTCTGCGCCGCGAACTGGAAGAAGAGTTGGGCATCGTGGCCAAGATCGGCCCGTTTATTGCGGAGGTGCAGCACAATTACCGCAACGGCAGATCCATACACTTGCGTTTTTTCGCCGTGCATCGCTTTGAAGGTGAGATGGAGAACCGCGTGTTTGAAGACATGCGCTGGGTGGAGTTGCGCGACTTGCCCGCCTACAATTTTCTCGCTGCGGACCGGAAATTCATCCGCGACCTGGCACAGGGGAAAATTCTTTAGGTCCCCTGCACAAACAGCATCGCGATCGACAGTCCGATGACGATGATCGCAGTGATCCACGCGATGAAATTGAACCAGCCGTGATTGGTATGCTTGCCCATCAGTTCCGGCTTGTTGATCAGCACCAGCATGAAAATCATCACCACCGGCAGCAAAACTCCGTTCAGCACCTGCGAAAGAATCGTCACCCTGACCAGCGGAAAATGCGGCCATAGGACCACCCCGGCGCCGGCGGCAATCAGCAGTGTATAGAGCCAGTAAAACGCGGGCGCTTCCTTGAAGCTTTTGTCCAGCCCGGACTCAAATCCCATGCCTTCGCATACCGTGTAGGCGGTCGAAAGCGGCAGAATCGACGCCGCGAACAGCGACGCATTGAACAGGCCCGCTGCGAACAAAATAAATGCATATTGTCCAGCCAGCGGCTTCATTGCTTCCGCCGCGTCGGACGGAACCTGGATCGCGCCCATACCATGCACAAACAGCGTGGCCGCGCAGGCCACGATGATGAACCAGGCAACAATGTCGGTGAACAGTGAGCCGATAATCACGTCCAGCCGCGAGGCCCCAAGCTGCTTGACGTTGATCCCCTTCTCGACGACCGAGGACTGAAGATAAAACTGCATCCACGGCGCAATCGTTGTGCCGATGACGGCGACCGTCATATAGATATACGACGAGCTGTGCCAGACGGTTCGCGCAGGCAGCTTCACGGTGGCCAGCAGCGCGACATGCCAGTTTGGCCCGGCAAGGACACCGGCGGCTATATAGGCGATGTAAAACGCGGAGGCCAGCAGGAATATTTTCTCGACGCCTTTATAGTCGCCCTTGACCACCAGCAGCCATACCAGCCCCGCGCAAATCGGCACGGAGATGTATTTGCTGATGTGAAATAGCTGCATGCTGCCGGCAATGCCGGAAAATTCCGCTATCACATTTCCAAAATTCACGATGACTAAAAGGATCATCATGAAGAACGTGATCCGCAAGCCAAACTGTTCGCGGATCAGGTCGCTCAGTCCCTTGCCCGTCACCACGCCCATGCGCGCGCACATTTCCTGCACTACGATGAGCGCCAGCGTGATGGGAATCATCGTCCACAGCAGCATGTAGCCGAACTGCGCACCCGCCTGCGAATACGTCAGGATGCCGCCAGCGTCGTTGTCAACGTTGGCGGTGATAATGCCCGGCCCCAGGACCGCAAAAAATAAAATGAGTTGCGTCTTCCAGTGCCGCCGCATGCATCACTCCAGAGGTTTCAGGGTACATGATTCTTTTGAATACCCGAACACTACCCCAAAAAATCCTCAGGCAAATCTGGCCGGACCGGACTGCTCCCGCACAACCAGTTCGCGGAAGCGGCGCGCGCGCGCGTCCCATCCGGGGGCCTCCACAGCGCGAACATTGGACTGGATATGCGAGGGCACACGCGAGGAAAACAACACCATGCTGTTGGGATTCGAGATCAGCGCAGCCTGTAGCAACAGCGACGCTAGTGTTTCCGGCTCAGCCAGATTGGCATCGACCGCATCGGACCATCGGCGGCAGAGGGAAGGATCGCGCTCAAAGGATTCCCGCATTTTTCCGAACGCCCCTGACACCGTGCGATGATGGACACGGAAAGCGCCCGGAAATGTCGCTGCCATGTCCATGCCAGCATCCAGCACCGACCATTCCAATTGCAGCACTGGACAATACTCGCGATGCCTTTGCCACACCGCATCCAGCTTGCCGCGCTCGGAACCGACACCATACATTCCGATGCGGCCCTGCTGCTGCATCCATTGCAGCAGAGGCAAAAGGTCGGGACCGTCGAGGTCGTCCGCCGTCGCCTCGTGCAGTAGCCACAGATCGATGCGATCGACGCCCAATGCCAGCAGGCTCTGCTCCAGCGACCGCTGCGCTTCTTCGGCGGAAAAGCACGCTCTCGTCTTCAATCCAGCAGCGGCCTGCGCCACACGCTTGCGGACTGCGGGCAGCCGTCGAACGACGAGCCGAAGAATACTGCGCGCTGCCCCAACCAGACCCGCCCGCTGCGGCGCACGAATGCCGTACTTCGTGGTCACGGTGATCTGTTCCGTTTTCCCGCGCAAAAATTGTCCCAGGCAGCGCTCCGCGACTCCATGGCCGTAGGACGGCGCCACGTCGAAGTGCCGCACGCCCGCGTCGAAAGCCGTCTCCAGCAGCCGCAGCGATTCGCGCTCGCTCAACCCACCCATCAGGCCGGAGCCGCCAAAGCCAAGGCGTGTCGTCCGGCGCGAACTACCCGGCAGATCGATGGTCTCAAGCATGGGGATTGCCCGTCAGCGGCTCGTGTTCGGGGTCAAGAAACGCAGGCCCCTCCACTCCGCTGCGCTCCGGTCGGGGTGACACCTTCTTGTTAAGATGGTCGGCCAGACGCAACGCCAGCGCCAGCAGTGTATGCACCGGGTTCGCAAAACCGGAGGTCGGATAGACCGAAGCGCTGCACACGTAGGCGTTGCGCACGCTATGCAGCTTCAAGTCGGCATCGACCACGCCATCGGCTGCGGACACAGCGATGCGCGTGCCTCCCGCCCAGTGGTAGCTATCATCGAACGTCACGCTGCGATAGCCATCTTCCAGCGCCAACTCCGGCTGCGGCTCCAGCATGGCCAGCCCCGCCGTTTGCAGCGAGCTCTGGACCATCTCCGTAAAGCGCCGGATGGTCTTCCATTCCAGCGGCGACACCTGCCAGTCGATGCGGCTGCGGAACATACCCAGCGCATTACGTTCCGAGGACAATGTAATCCGGCTGGCCGACATCGGCTCCTGTTCGCAATGTACGCGTAGCCAATAGGTAACGTCCTTCGGCCAGTATGCGCGATGGCTGACATAGAAGCTGTAGCCCAATTGCAGCAAAATCGGGAGTCGCCGCAGAGCGGGCAGCGTATCGCGCAGACCCACGCCAGACCAGTTTCCGCGCAGCAGGTTGCGCGCTGCCATCTTCATCTGGCGCACATCTTGTTCCACGCTGCCAAGACTGATGAAGGAGATTGCCCCGGCAATGTTCAGGATTTCTTCTTCCCGCTGCCGCTCTGGCCCCACGCGAAGTTTCGGATGATATTTTCTACCCTTGAGATATATGTTGGGAAAGACCTGTTCCAGCCGCCTGCGATCTATGGGAACCACAGTGGCGGCGTTGTAATCGATGTGACTTTGCACATGCTGTCCCAGCCAGCCATTTTTCTGCCATGGAGCGATTTGCCTGCTCTCCAGGGGTTGCAAAAGCAAGTTGATCGTCTCCATCATCCCCAGGCAAAGCACATAATACTGCGCATGGAAGACGCATTCCCTGCCGAGCAAATTTCGGCAGCGGACGCCGCTGACGGCATCTCCTTTGACATCCAGCAGCAACGCACAGACCGTTGCGTGCAACACCACGCAGAGATTGGGCGACGCCAACGTGTCGCGATACAGGCGGGCAAAATTTGGCTCCGGGCACCAGCGGGTGAAGTAGGGAACGATTCCCTCGCCAATGACGGGCGCTGTCGCGCCAATTTCTCTCCACACCTCTTCGTCCGTCTGCAATACGGGGGACAGCCCTTCGGCTTGCAGAGCGCGCTGATAGTACGGCTCCAAGGCGGACTTGGCTATCGGCCAGCCGCTGCCCGGAACCCAATCCCGCGCAGAGAAATCTTCCTCAAAAAATTCCCTAATCTGACCGCCCCAGCGCGTCGTAGTACCTCCCAGCACGCGAAAACGGCCTGGATGAATTGCCTTCAGCGGTTGACCAGTCCTTTCGCTGGCATTCAATCGCTGTGCGGCTTCCTCCTCCTTACTTCCGCCGCTTTCCAGCAGCAACACCCGCCTGCCTTGGCGCACCAACTCCGCCGCCAGCACGATGCCCGCGGCACCTGCGCCGACAACGCAGACCTCGGCGGCAAAAGAAGGCAGCGTTTCATCGCGTTCCAAGTCGAGAATCATTGGCTGCACCCCTCGCGGACCGCAGGCAGCAACTCCGCAACCGCGCCCATCACCTTGCGCAGTTGTGTGTCGTTGTCATATCCGCAGACGACCGCCCTGCGCTGCCCGGCTGCCGCGATGCGCGTTCGCGCGGCCTCATCCGGCAGATAGCGGCGAATCTTTTCGGCGCACTCCTCGACACTCGAAAAAAATACGGCCTCCTCGTCTTCCTTGAAACGCGCACTGTGGCCATCGGAACGCTCGACCAGCAAAAATCCACCGCAAGCGGCGATTTCAAAACTCTTGTGCGCGTACTCGTCCTGATTGCCGTGGGTCAAAAAGCTCAAATTGATCTTCGACCGCCAGACCCCTTCGCGATAGGCGGTGTCGTAGAGTTCTCCTTCATGCGGATACAGGGCGGTCAACGCGGCCTGATCCAGCTTGCGCTGCCAAATGCGCGGGCCGGAAATCACGACGGGAAGATTGTATTTGCGCCAAAGTTCCGTCAGGAATTGCGGCCTGTCGTCATACGGCGTACCGATAAAAGAAACTTCCCGCGTGCGATCGCGGTCCGACCATCCTGCAGACGGCGGAAAATGCACGCTCGGCTCAAAGGCCGTCTGCACTTTCACAACATGGCGCGCGCCGCGCCGCAAATATGCCTCCACGCTCACGTCCCGCTGCTGCACATGCAGATCGTATTCTGGAATCGTGCGCACATAAAGGCGAAAGCCCGGATCGCGCCGGGGTCCAAAGGGATTGTCGATCATGTAATCGACGGTCGCAATTCCCATCGCACGCAACTGGCGCAGGGTCGAGGCGCGAATGAATAGCGGCTTGTCGAACCATACCGCGTCGACACGATGTTCCCGCGCCAGACGCAATACGTCCTCGTTCATCTTTGAAACCGTGCGGCCCACCTGCAACCGATAGCGAAACCGCGCCAGGATGGGATTGCCCCGGCCTTCATACTGCATGATGTCGATGGGGACCAGCGTGTGGCCGAGCCGCTCCAGCGCGCGCTGGCGATAGAGACCGTACCAGCCATAGTTCATCGGCGCGATGTAGAGAATGCGCAAGCCGTCGGCTGGCAGCAATGTGGGGCTGGGCGATGTGTCTCGGCTGTCCATGCTGTTTTTTCGAGCATCTTCAAGAGACATTGTGATTGAAAATAAAGTTTTTCATTCTGAGTGCTGCGAAGAATCCAGAGGGTGATGGCGGCGCCGTTGATGTGAATATTGTCTGGATTCTTCACTCCGCTTAACATCCAACTACACTCACGATGAAACTGCATTGGGTCCGCTCTACGACTGCTGCCGCATAAAAGCGATGACGTGGTCGGCATTCACCACACCCACCAGCTTATTTTCCGCATCGACGATGGGAAGCGCGTACAAATTGTAGCGGTCGAACAGTTCCGCAAGCTGCTTGTCGTGCATGTCGCCTGGGCAACTCACAAATCCTGACTCGCTGAGCACCGCAACTTTGCTCTCCGGCAGCGCCAGTAAAAGCCGGGCCAGCGGGACCACTCCGCGCAGCACTCCGGCCTCGTCCACCAGATAGATTTCCGTCACCGTTTCTGGGTCGTCGTCGAAATTGCGCAACGCCTCCACTGCCTGCGCCACGCTCGCGTCCATCGGTACGGCGACATAGTTGGTGGTCATGCGACCGGCTGCGGAATGCTCGCTGAACTCCAGCAGGTCGCGAACTTCCTGCTGCTCCTCCGGCTCCATCTCCTCAAGAATGGCTTCCGAATGCTCCTTCCGCAGTTCGCCCAACAGGTCGGCGGCCGCGCCTGGGTCCATCTCTTCCATGATGTCGGCGGCCCGCTCGGAATCCATGGATTCCACCAACTGCTTTTGCAGCTTCGGCTCCACTTCCTCCAATGCTTCGGCGGCCACCTCCTCGTCCAGCAAACCGAAGATGGCCTCGCGTTGCACGGGAGCGAGGTCTTCCAGAATGTCGGCAATGTCGGACGGGTGCAATTGCGCCAGGCGCTCATGAGAAATCTTCAGGCGCACGCGGCGCGCCGGATCCACCTCGATCAGGTCCACAAAGTCCCACGGGATCACATTGGATGGGATCTGCGCCGCGATGCGCTCCACGGTGCGACGGCTCGCAATCCCTTTCAGCAGGCGACGCATGGCGCCGCGCGTGCCAACTTCCACCTCCAGCACACGCATCTCGCTGCCTGCTTCCCGCACCTGCCAGAGCAGCGAAACATCGTTCACACGCACCACTTTTCTGCCATGGACGTCGATGATCTGCTGGTCCAGAAGATCGCGCTCCAGCAGCAACACGGGCTCTGCCATGTCGAATGGCCTCGGATGCGCATCGTCCCGAAGACGCAACTCCCCATGCGGCGTATATTCCAATCCAGCCGGGGCCACGGCATACAACTCACCTTTACGTCCCCAGACCAGTTCCGAAACCTGGGCCACGCGGGAACCCGGTGTGACGGCGATCTCCCTCAAACGCCCCACCACATGGCCTGCGACATCCACAACGCGGGTACCCATTAACAGCGATAAATGGACATGGAGAGCTTCGCCGGGGTCCTTCGGCCCGTTATGCTCTTTCGCTTCTTTCACGGCATTGGATTGCATGGCCGCCACTCTTTCTCCATCCGCATAGCTTGCTTTGACAGTCTACTCAAGATCGATAGAAAACCATCCTAAGATATGTAAAGACACCGCCCTTGGTTGCCCAAGAAGAGGCCCCAGCGAGGAACGTTGCCAGGGCAAATATGAAATGCAGCCTTGACACAGTGCCAAAGAAGCAAGCAAACTGCCCGTGGGGCGAGTTTCTGCCGAACAAGTGCAGCAGCGGCCGCAACCGAAGACCATCGACAGACATTCAAGCGGCCCGAGGCGTGTGGTGGATTCCATGGCAATTCGATTCAGTTACACTTTGGACTCATCGCTGGATAGCGTGAATAAAGTGGAACAGGCGGCGGAAGAACTGGCCCAGAAATCCGGGCTGGACGAAGATCGCACCTTTCAGGTCACGATGGCTGTGCGCGAGGCCGCCGTAAACGCCGTGCTGCACGGCAACGCCTACGACCCGCAAAAAAAGATCACCGCAACATTTGAAAACACCGGCTCCACGCTGATTATTCGCATCAGCGACCAGGGAAAGGGTCTCGACCCCTCCACGCTGCCCGACCCTCTGGCGCCGGAAAATCTGCTGAGCGGCTCAGGCCGTGGAATTTTCCTCATCCGTTCGTTTATGGACGAGGTACACTTCAAACTACTGCACCCCGGCACTGAGTTAACTCTCATCAAGCATTTAGATTCAACCCAGAAAAGCGCCTAAGGAGGATTTTCCCGTGAGTATGAAGATCAGTACCCGCCAAGTGGATGGAGTGACCATTCTCGATATGAGCGGCCGCATAACACTCGGCGAAGGCAGCGTGCAATTGCGCGATGCGGTTCGTGACCTGTTGAGCAAGGGATCGAAAAATATCCTGCTCAATCTGGCAGACGTCAATTACATCGACAGCTCCGGCATTGGAGAGCTGGTGAGCGCATTCACCGCAGTGCGCAACCAGGGCGGGGAACTCAAACTGTTGAAGCTTACCAAGAAAGTGCACGATCTGCTCCAGATCACCAAGCTATATACCGTCTTCGACATCAAAGATGACGAGGCCGAGGCCATCGGTGCTTTCTCTCGCGCATAAGCTGCTTGCACTGAACGAAAAATGACAAAAGGTTGCCAATCTGGCAGCCTTCTGTTGTTTAGAGGGAATCGCGACCGATCAGGATTTTTTCTTACTTGTTCGCTCCTGAGAAATCTACCTTTGGGACCTGCTGCGACGCGGCATTGCCCTGGAAATACGCATCGTTGCGGTGGTATCCGGCCATCCCGGCCCAGATGCTGTTCGGAAACAAGCCGATGAATGTGTTGTAGTCCTGCAGCGCCTGGTTATAGCGGCGGCGCTCGACGGCGATGCGGTTCTCCGTCCCCGCCAGTTCATCCTGCAACTGCAAAAAATTCTGGTTCGACCGCAATTGCGGATACGCCTCTGAGATCATCAGCAAATGGCCCAGCGCGTTGTCCAACTGGCCATTGGCGGCGATCTTCGATTTTGGGTCGTGCGCGCCCAGCAGCGCCGCCCGCGCATTGGCAATGTCGCTAAAGACGGTCGTTTCATGCGCCGCGAAGCCCTGCACGGTGGCCACCAGGTTGGGAATCAGGTCCGCCCGGCGCTGCATGACGATTTCCACCTGCGACCAGGTTTGTTTCACCTGCTCATTTTTGGCGACCATCTGGTTGCGCGCGGAGATATAGCTGCCAAACACCAGCAGCCCGACCGCCGCCAGCACCACGATCACTACAAGCACGACCAACCCTGTTCGTTTCATCTTTATCGTTCTCCCTCAATCCTGCGTTCGTTTACAAATTTTAATTGAGACCATCCCGCTTCTCACCAGCTTCCAGAAGCACCGCCACCACCGGAGCTGCCGCCGCCAAAACCGCCAAATCCTCCACCACCGCCGCCGTCTCCACCGCCAAAACCGCCGCGGCCGCCCCCACCCAGGATGTTCCCCAGAATCGTCCCCAGTAGAAAGCCTGCCCAGCCGCTCGTCCCCGAGCGCATCAGGGAAATGAAGGCAAAGATGACGAAGATAATCAGGAGAATATCGCGGAGTGCGCTTCCCGGACTCGGTCGTGGCTGCGGCGCATAGGTCCGGAGCGGGGCCTGGAGGGTCACGCCCGCGTCTTTGGCGATGATCTTGGACACATCCTGCACACCGAGCGTGACCGCCGCATCGTAATTTCCCTGGCGCAGGTAGGGGACCATCTCGCGGCCAATTGTGCCGACTTCGCCATCGGGCAGGATGCCTTCCAGGCCATACCCGACCTCAAAACGGTAATGATGGTCGTCCGTCGCGACCAGCAACAACAGTCCGCGATCGGAACCCTTTGCGCCGACCTTCCATTTTTCTTCCAGGCGCACCGCAAAATCGTCGATGGTGTCATCGCCCGTTGTATGGATGGTAATGACCGCGATTTGCGCATGGGCCTGCCGGTCGACTTCCGTGCAGAGCGTTTCCAGTTGGTTGCGGGTATCGGCGGAAAGGACTCCGGCAAAGTCGTTCACGTAGCCGGTCGGTTTCAGGTCGCGGACGCGCTCGCCTTTTGCTGCGGCAGCAGGCAGCAGCATCTGCGCGGCACACAAGAATATCAGCGCAAAACGCAAACCTTTCAACCGGAAGGTCTGCTTGCGCCATGGCGTTCCACCCCGATGTAGCATGCTGCCGTAATTGTACGGCCTTGGCCCTTTCGGCCATTAGGTTTTCCAGTTGCCGATCATACCGGAGCGAAACCTATTCGATCTTGAAATTTTCGCTCTGGGCCACCTGCTGGAGTTGCTGCATGCGGCTGTCGGCTGTCTTTTGAACCTGCATCGTCAGAACATGCAAGTCCGGCGAATTCAGCCCGGAAGAAGCCTGCTGAACAAGTTGCTTGTCGTTCTTGATATATCCATCCATCTGGCTAAGATATGCCTGATCGAATTGCGTACCCGAAAGTTTCTTCATCTGCTTCTCGGCCTTTCGTGTCTCGCTGGGCACACTGGGAGCGAAAGGCAGGCTGTTTGGGGTGTCGTTTGTTGTCGAGTTGTCCAGTGCATTGTTGAGCCTTCGATTCTCGGCAATGACCTGCTGCGCCATTTTCTTCACATTGTCATTGCCGCTGTTCTTGAGCGCGAGCTTACTCAACTGCGTCTCCGCCAGGCTGTTTCTGCGCATGTTGCCCAAAAAATTTTGCTCCATGGTCGCCTGCATGCTGTTTTGCTGTCCTATCATCCCATTGGGCTGGTTCCCCGGCATGCCTGGACGATTCATGCCTCCATTCATATTCCCATTCTGCATTCCACCCGGACTTCCACCTGGCATTCCGCCGTTCATCTGGGCCGTGGCCCTGGGTGATAGGGCCAGAAATACGCCACATACCAACAGCATAGCCACACTTGCAAAACTGAAAATACTCCGCTTCATCTCCTTCATCTTCAATCACCTCCGCGTCGATGGAATTTTTATTCCAGGCTCCTCCCGGCTGGGAGGGAAAACTATCTTCTTTATCATTAGACGACATCCGGCTGGGGATGGTCTCCTAGAAGCAAAGCTGCTTTTTCATGCTGTACTGTAAGTCATCCATTATGAACCCCATCGTTCTGGAATCCGTGCAGCTTTCGCGCGCGCTCGATGGGCCAAATGGCCGCAAGTCCCTGCTCAGCGATATCAGTTTTCGACTGGAACGGGGCCAAGTGCTGGTCGTTTTAGGCCCCAGCGGTGCCGGCAAAAGCACCCTGCTGCGCCTGTTGAACCGGCTGGATGAGCCGACCGGGGGCCAGGTGCTGCTCGACGGCAGAAATTATCTCGAAATCGATCCTCGGGAACTGCGGCGGCGCGTCGGCATGGTGATGCAGCGGGCCTATCTGTTTCCCGGGACGGCCGCGATGAACATCGGCTATGGACCGGCGCAGCACGGCATGGCATTGACGGACGCGCAAATTGGCGAACTGCTGGAGCAAGTGGGCATGCAAGGGTATGCGGACCGGAATGTGGCGACACTTTCCGGCGGAGAAGCGCAGCGCATTTCGATTGCGCGAGCACTGGCGAATGGTCCGGAAGTGCTGTTGCTGGACGAACCCACCTCCGCGCTCGACGACGCCTCGAAGCAGGGCGTGGAACGCCTGCTGGCTACAATTGTTCGCGAACGCCACGCCACCTGCGTCTGGGTGACGCACGATGTCGCCCAGGCCGCACGCGTGGCCGACCTGGTGCTGCGCGTGGAGGCGGGCGCAGCCGTGGCCTTGGGCACGCCACAGGAGCTGTTGCATGCTTAGGCTGCTCTTTCACACACAATTGTCGCTAGGCCTAGCGCAGGCGGCCACGGTCGCGGTGACGGCCATGATCGTAGCCTGGTTCGCCACCCGGCGCGGAGCCGCAATCGGACGGGAGATCCCCTTCGCCCTGTTGCGCGGCCTGATCCAGATTCTGCTCATCGGTGTGCTACTGGCTTTGTTGCTGCGCGGCCCATGGTGGACATCCATACCGCTTCTGCTCGTCATGATTTTCACGGCCGCCAGCATTGTGCGCAGGCGCGTGCCGGAGCTGCCCCGCGCCTACAGTCTTTCTCTGCTCTGCATGTGCGCGGGCGCGGGCGGCGTAATCGCCTTCATGACGCTATTCGGCATCATCGACCCGAAGATCACCATGCTGATTCCGGTCGGCAGCATGGTCATTGCGCAGAACATGAACATCCAGTCGCTGTTTCTCAACCGCTTTCTGGGCGAACTCCGCTCCCATCGCGGCGAGATCGAGTCGGCCCTGGCGCTGGGCGCATCGCCCGAACACGCGGCTGCGCCTTACCTGCGCGCGGCCTTCCATGCCAGCCTGATTCCAGCCACCGACAATCTGCGGTCGCTGGGAATTGTGTGGATTCCCGGCATCATGGCGGGCATGGTGCTGTCCGGTTCTTCTCCCGTATACGCCGCGCTCTACCAGTTCGTAGTGCTGGCGATGATCTTTACCGCTGGCGGCCTAAGTTGCCTAACGGCAACATATCTGGCCCCGCGCCGTGTGTTCACCCCGTACCAGCAACTCCGGCAATTGGGATAAGTTACCCCCTACTTCTTTTCGCCCTTCGCATCCTCAGCTGCGCCGTACACGGCGAAGGGAGCGTCCTCGCCGTAGTTGCGCTCGATGCCGGGGCCTTTCAGTGTCAGCACCACGGCATACTCGCCATCGACCAGTTTCAGTTTGGGGTTGTCGAGCTGAAATGCGGTCGTCGCGACAAAGCTGCCGTCCGACGCTGTCAGCCAGCGGATTGGCTCCTCGACCAGTTTTTCACCATTGGTGTTGATGATTACGAAGCTGCCCTTCCAGTCCTTTGAGGGGCGTTGAGCAAACTTCCCGGTTGGTGTGATGCGGGCCAAAGTCCACAGCACGTCCTGTGGCGAGAAGTAATGGCTGGCATCAGGCTGGATATCGCAATTACCCGCGCGCAGATAGCTGACGCTTTGCGCCTTGGCCGCCTGCCCAGTAGAAGTGGGGGCAAACGTACAGGATTTGCCGAGGACCAGTGAGCTGATCCGTACAGGCTCATTGCCCGGAGGCTCAACCGAAAATGGATAGACCGTGGAAGCCACAATTTTTCCGGTGGGATCCGTCGCGGCCACACGCAATACGTACGCGCCCGGATGCATTTCCGCACCTACGCTCCACTGCGGTTCGGGGATAGACCAGTTCATTTTTCCGACGATGGTGGCCACCATGTAGCCGGTATTGGTTTGCTGCAACTGAAGCGCAACAATGACATTTGCGGGCGGTGGGGTGGGCTTCGTCCAGAAGAACCCTGTCGTTATAAGCTGTGTCCCCAGATTGCCCGCCGGATGAGGAAAATATTCAAGCTGGGTGGCTAATTGCATCGGCGAGGACGAGTCAGGAGTAGGATGCTGCAAGACCTGGCGCAGTTTGGGTGGCGCTTCAGATAATTCTTGCAGTTGCTGGAGATTTGGCGCCATGTAATACGGCGGAACATTCATGATCAATTTGGAGCGCGTGGAGGTCACGGAAACGGCATGCGGCTCCCCATCCATCTGGCTGGCGTCCAGGTGAATGTCTATGTCATACGCTCCCATGCCATCCTGACGAATTTCCGTGATGGTGTCGGAGACGAAGTTGGAAATCCAGCCCTCCAGATGGTCGTCTCGCGTCAGCAGCATCCAGGGCCCGAAGCCAAGTGTGTAGTAATACGGAAACAGGCCGCGCAGCCGTCCGATTTCCTGAAAACTCTCTGCGGCATAAATAACAGCGCCCGATTCGCGCGCGGCGGCAGCGACGTCATGGGCCTCAAAATTTTCGTACACCAGTTGCATGCCATCGAAGACCATCTCGTGATAAATATCACCCAACGTCATAACCACACGGCGTCCGGGCAGGTTGCGCATGCTGGCGATGGCCAGAGAGGCCGTCCGACGCCAAGTGTCCAGGTCGGTGTCGGCGGGGTTCGTGTGCTCAATCTTCTGTAGCTCCGCGATCACGGTTTTCATGTCACGGGTGTAGGGCGTCTGGTCGCCACCGTCGTCCAGAATGGAAATGTTCCAGCCCAGATTCGGCTGCGCACTCAGGTCGTGGATCGCTTCATCGAGACCATCCTTGCGATACTGCGGCCCATCGAACGGCACGATGATTAAGAGGTTGGGCCGGTCCTCCGCCTGACCTGTCTTCGGGTTGATGGTGCGGTCCCATGGCCGCGAAAGCTGAAACGCATGCGGCTTGCCATCGATGTCCAAGCTAAGGTCCGATGCCTTCAAATCCTTCACCGGAGCGGTATTTTCCTGGGCGAAGGCATTGATCGGGATATGGATCGTCTGTGCCTTCTGAATGAATGCCGGCAAACTTGTCTGCTGTGCGGGGGCCTGCGCGTTTCCCTGCATCCAGGCCATCCCGACGATGGCCGCCAATCCTAACCAGTGCCTTCTGTTCACGTACTTACTCCTCGGCAATACTGTACGCCCCATCCTAGGGCTTGTCGTTGCAATCTGTTCGCATGGTGGGAACGTATGGCATTCCTTAAATGCGTTCCGGTGCTGAAAGATGAGACGCGCTCAAGACCTTTAAGTTTAGCTGGTCGGCAACCTATAGTGGATGTTGATATGGATCGCATGCAAACCCCTGCAAACCTGACCCCTCCTGTTGCGCGAAAAGAGACCCGCCAGGTCTCCCTCCACGGCCACACTCTCCACGACGACTACGCCTGGCTGCGCCAGAAAGACGGCCCGGAAACGCTGGCCTACCTGGAGGCTGAGAACGCCTACACTGCCGCCATCATGGCCCCAGCCCAGCCGCTCATCGACAAGCTGTATGCCGAGATGCTCAGCCACATCCAGCAGACCGATGTCTCCGTGCCCTATCGCGAAGGCCGCTTCGATTATTATTCCCGCACACGGGAGGGCCAACAGTATCCCATCCTCTGCCGCATTCCAGCAGAGACCAGTGCAGCGCAGCCGCCTGCTCTTCCTCCCGTGACCGGCTTTCCCAATGAGAAGGTGCTGCTGGATGTAAACCAATTGGCCGAAGGCGAGGCTTTTATGTCGATCGGCATGTCCACCGTATCCGACGACGGCAACTGGCTCGCCTACTCGACCGACAACACGGGCTTTCGCCAGTACACGCTGCATGTGAAAAACCTGCTGACCGGAGACACCATGCGGGCGCTCGCCGAGCGCGTCGGCTCCATCGCATGGGCGGCGGACAATCGCACACTTTTCTACAGCGTGGAGGATGAAGAGACCAAGCGTCCCTACCAGATTTACCGTCGAACGCTCGCTGGCGGAGTGGACGCGGATGCTACGTTCTCCACGCCGCAACTCGCGTGGGAAGATGCGGACGAGCGCTTCAACGTTGGCGTTGGCCGCACGCGCGATGGGCAATATCTCATCGTCGAAGCCGCCAGCCACACCACCAGCGAGCAATGGTTCTTGCGCGCCGCCGATCCGACGGGGAGCTTCCAATGCATAGAACCGCGCCGCGACAATATTGAGTATTACGCGGACCACCGCGAAGGACTTTTCTATCTTCGCGTCAACGACACGGGTCGCAATTTTCGCTTGGTGACTGCGCCGGTTGGCCGTCCAGACCACGCGCACTGGCGGGAACTTCTTCCGCATCGGGAAGACGTAATGCTCGAAGACATCGACCTGTTCCGCAATTTTTATGTGGCCTGCGAACGTTTTCAGGGCCTGCCGCGCCTGCGAATTTTCGATCTGGTGGAACCGAAAAAGAGCCCAGCGCGTGAAATCTCCTTCCCGGAGCCGACCTACTCCGCTTCGCCGGGCATCAATCGCGAGTTCGACACAGCGACCTATCGTTACGGCTATCAGTCGCTCGTTACCCCCAGCTCGGTGTATCGATACGAAATTGCGACGGGAAAAAGCACGCTGCTCAAGCAGCTAGAAATTCCCGGCGGCTTCGACCGTTCGCTCTATGCCTCGGAGCGTGTCTTCGCCACAGCGCAGGACGGCGTGCAGGTTCCCATTTCCCTTGTGTATCGTCGGAACCGTTTCGAGCGCGGCAAAAACCCGCTCTATCTCTACGCTTACGGCTCCTATGGCTATTCGCTGCCCATCGGTTTCAGCGGCAACCGGCTCAGCCTGCTCGACCGTGGCGTGGTCCTCGCGTATGCGCACATTCGCGGCGGCGGCGAGATGGGCAAACCCTGGCACGATGCCGGACGCATGATGCAAAAGCTCAACACCTTCACGGATTTTATTTCTGCCGCCGAGCATCTGGTCGCCGCAGGATACGGCGCGCCGGACCGCATGGCCATTGAAGGTGGCAGCGCGGGCGGTCTGTTGATGGGCGCGGTCGCCAACATGCGGCCCGATCTCTTCCGCGTTGTGCTTTCCCATGTGCCGTTTGTCGATGTCATGAACACCATGCTCGACGCTTCCTTGCCGCTGACTGTTCCCGAGTATGAAGAATGGGGAAACCCCAACGAACAGGCGGCGTTTGCATACATGCTTTCGTATTCTCCCTATGACAATCTGGCAGCGAAGGATTATCCCGCCATGCTGGTAAAAACTTCTCTGCACGACAGCCAGGTCATGTACTGGGAACCGGCAAAGTACGTGGCGAAATTGCGGACACTCAAGACCGACCACAATTTGCTGTTGCTCCACACCAACATGCAGGCCGGCCACGGAGGCGCTTCGGGACGTTACGACTATCTCAAGGAGATTGCCTTCGATTACGCGTTTTTGCTGTGCCAGCTCGGCGTGGAAAAGATTTGAAGCGGAAGATGGGTCGTCATCCTAAGCGAAGGTCGCCGTGGCGACCTCAGAATGACAAACTCTGATGGCATTACATTCGGACATCAGGAACAGATACGAGCGCGCAAACTCTAGCGGTCTCCGCGCAGCGCTTGCGAAAAACTTAGATCGCCATTCTTCGCTTCGCGTTCCGTCTCGTTCTCTGGAATTTTGTCGCCTTCTCCCGGAGCGAGAAAAAGGTTCGCCTGCAATCCGTGCTGCCGCGTGTACAGGTCCCAATAGCGGCCATTGAGAGCATACAGTTCCGCATGTGTCCCGCGTTCGACGATCCTGCCTTCCTCCACCACGAGAATCTGGTCAGCGCGGCGGATGGTAGAGAGCCGGTGCGCGATGACAAACGTGGTCCGTCCGCGCATCAGGTAAGAGAGTCCCTCCTGAATCATCGCCTCGCTTTCGGAGTCGAGACTCGACGTCGCTTCGTCGAGAATCAAAATACGTGGATTGGCCAGGATCGCGCGCGCGATGGAAATGCGCTGGCGCTGCCCACCCGAGAGCTTCACGCCGCGTTCCCCCACGATGGTTTCGTAGCCCTCTGGAAAGCGCTCGGCAAATTCATCCACGCG
>DAHUZH010000045.1 GCA_027306695.1 Acidobacteriaceae bacterium | reverse complement strand
AGGCACTCGCGGCAAGCTGAGAGAGGCGATTCGCCTCCCCGAGCGTGCCATAGACCGCTACAATTGCCGCTTTAGCACGGGCGGACCGGGGAATGCCATCCCGGAAATCCGGCGGACAACCGGGGGGCCGGCCGTGCGTTGTAGGCACTGGCGAGAAAAGGGTATTTGATGCGCTTGCTGCGACGACTGGGGCCGCTGGCCGGCCCACTGCTGGTTATCCTGGGTTTTGGGCTTTCGGCCGTCTCCTATGCACAGTCGGCCTTGAACTCCGCGACGGGTCTGGCGCTTCTGCACAGTCTGTCCTCGTCACAGCAGCAGGCCATCATGGGCCGCCTTGGTGGCACATCGCCCCTCGGTAGCACGCTGCTGCAGCCATCGGGTCTCATGACGCAGTCGGAGCTGCAGCAGCTCGAGCAGCAGCAGGCGGTTCAGGCCAAGCGCCAGGCGCTCACGCAAAAGCCGGTCATCCCGGAGCTCAAGGGCGGCGACTGGGTGATCGTGCAGATCGGCGTTCATCTGCCGCCGCCGTCTAATTCCCCGCCCCTGCAGCCAGTCTCTGCACAAGGGACAGCTGGACTGCCCCAGAGCCTTCAGTTGGGCGCCTTCCAAAATGGCGCTGCGGGCATTGTGCAGCATGGCGTGCCCATCGCGGATATCCCAATAAGCACCGCTGGGATGTCTTCTAGGGAAGTGCAGGAAATACCCTCTGAACTGGCTTCGCTCAGTCCCGGGGAGAAGGTGCGAATCAATGCCCTAATGCAGTCGATTCGCGATCACGATCCCTATGAGCTCACGCGCGATGGAATGCTGGATCTGCCTGGATTTGCACCCATCCCGCTCTTGGGTTTGACCGAAGCAGATGCGACGCTGCGGTTATCGGTGGTTCCGGAATTCCAGAACCTGCAAATTCGCGTGACGCTGCTGCCGCTAAAGAAGACGGGTGAGGAGGCATTGAAGCCGTTTGGTTACGACATCTTTCAGCAGGAGGCGTCAACTTATTTGACTCTCAACCCGCTGAGCAATGTGCCGGTGCCGTCCAACTACCGGGTGGGACCCGACGATGAGCTCAATGTTCAGCTCTACGGCCATCAGAATCAGTCCTATCAACTTGTCGTAGGACGCAATGGTCAAATTGATTTTCCACAGCTCGGCCCGATCAGCGTAGGCGGCCAGCTCTTCAGCGCCGTTCAGTCCGAGATTGAGTCGCGCGTGGACCATCAGATGATCGGTGTCCATGCCAGTGTTACCATGGCTCAGACACGTTCCATCCAGGTTTTTGTAATGGGCGATGCGTTTCGGCCCGGTGTCTACACCGTCAGCGGACTCGGAACTGTGACCTCGGCTCTCTATGCGGCGGGCGGTATCAGCAAGACCGGGTCTCTGCGCCGCGTGCAATTAATTCGCAACGGCAAGGTGGTCGATCGGATCGATCTCTACAACCTGCTGATCCACGGGAGCACCCGGCACGATGCCACGCTCCTGCAAGGCGACGTGGTGTTCGTGCCGCCTGTCGGCCACACCGTCTCGATCGATGGCGAGGTACAGCGGCCGGCCGTCTACGAAATCAAGAACGAGACCGCGCCCGCACAAGTTGTGGCGCTGGCCGGGGGGTTGAGGCCGAATGCCGACCTCGTTGATGCCACCGTGACGAGGATCCTGCCGAACGGCGAGCGAGTCGTGCTGCCGTTGAAACTTGGCCCGGGCGGCACCGCAGAGGGGCTTCGTAATGGCGATTACATCCACATTCCGCGTCTGAAGCCAGCACTGGATGAGGCTGTCACGTTGCAGGGCAACCTGTATGACCCCGGCGTATACGCCTACCGGCCCGGCATGCGCCTTACAGACATTCTTCGCTCAGTGTCCGAGCTGAAGCCGAACTCAGATCTGCACTATGTGCTGATCCGTCGCAAATTGCCGCCTGATCTGCATGTCGTGGCCCTCTCAGCCAATTTGGCCGAGGCCTTAGCGCACCCGCACTCCGCAGCCAACATCCGATTATTACCGCGGGATGAGATCACGGTATTCAATCTCACCGCGAACCGCGACCGGATCATCGAGCCGATCCTGCACGCCTTGCAGGCCGAGTCCACGGCCGAGCATCCTGAGCAGTCTGTCGCAATCGATGGGCAAGTCAATGTGCCCGGCCAATATCCACTTGAGCCGGGGATGCGAATCGCCGACCTAATTCGCGCAGGCGGCGGGCTCGCAAACGCCGCGTATACGGGCGGCGCCGAATTGGCTCGTTACGTTGTTGGTCCCAACGGCGTGCGGCACACGCGGATTTATCAAATCAATCTTGCACAGGCATTGGCTGGTAATCCAAGGGACAACATCCTCCTCAAGCCCTTCGACGTTCTCATGGTCGAAGAAGTCTCGCAATGGGGGCGTCAGGCAACCGTCATGCTTCGCGGCCAGGTCCGCTTCCCCGGCACATACACCATCCGTCCCGGCGAAACGTTGAAGTCTGTCATCGAGCGGGCCGGTGGACTCACCCCGTGGGCATTTCCTCAGGGAGCGGTGTTTACTAGGGCGGAACTGCAGAGACGAGAACAGCACGAAATGGACTTGCTGGCGCAACGGATGCGGATCGAATTGGGCGTCCTCGCTCTGCGCGCTAGCGTGACAGCCACAGGTGGTGCCCCAGGAGCTGCTGCCAATACGATGATTGTGGCCAAGTCGCTTCTGCAGGAACTTCAAACCGAGCATGCTGTTGGCCGGCTGGTGATCAACCTCCGCAAGATACTGAGAGGCCCGGCGAACTCACCCTATGATGTCGTTCTGCGCAACGGCGATGCGCTTTACGTGCCGAAGTTCGAACAGGAAGTCACCGTAATCGGCGAAGTCCAGGATCCGACTTCACACCTTTACGACCCGAATCTCTCGCGCCATGCCTACATCGATCTGAGCGGTGGCCTCACTTCGGAAGCGGACGCAAAGCATATATATGTCGTGCGCGCTGACGGCAGTGTGGTGACTGGCCACGGCAGCTTCTGGTTCAGCCGTAGCGGAACTGAGATAAGACCGGGCGATACCATCGTTGTGCCGATCAATGCCGAGAAGATGTTGCCGCTGCCCTTCTGGCAGGCGGTGACGGGCATTCTGTATAACGTCGCAATTGCGGCGGCGGCGGTGCATGCGTTGTAACAGGATTAATCGGAGTCGGAAAATGCAGTGGAATGCGTGTGTCTGACTAGGTGAGCATATCTTGGATAAAGGGCGCGCGAGCCGCATCGGCACTAATGGAGTTGACGGTGGCCGCTTGCCGCAGCCCCTCGAATTAGGGAAGCGCTTTCAGAGATTGGCTTCGACATTAGATCCGAGCGAGCCGCGGGCTTTAAGAGACTCCGCCATCGGACAGACGAGGTGCCCTGCGAGGAGTTGGGTAATGCGACCCGTGCGGTCTTCTCGAATCAGTTGCGCAACCTGCATCACGGCAGCGCAATCGTCGTGGCAGGCGTGCGAATAGAAGGGCACAAGCAGCTTTCGCTGCCCGAGCGCTCGAGCCGGCCCGCCGCACGTGTGCATCGGGAAGCTGCATCTGGTTCTGATTCGACTGTCTATCTGGGCTGCACTGAGACTGGGTGGGAGGCGAAGCCGCGGCGGCATTCCGGACTGATGACGCGCCGGTATTTCACTGTTGGGTCGAATCGGAGGATGGCCAATTTGGTCGACAGGGGGCAACGCCTGACGAATTTAATGCCGGCGACATCGCGATCGACGCCCAAGGCGGTAAAGTGGCTTGCGCGGCACTATAATGTGGTCGTCACGCTCTGGCGTCAGTGGTCCGCAAGAATGGCGCTCACCGAATATGCAGAGCGCCGTGCGCGAAGCCCATCCGTTAACGAGCCGGCGTGGATCGAGGACGTTCAGCTGAAGTTCATGACCTTTCGGCTGGAATTCGTGCGGGGAGGAGGGGGTGGAGTTGGGCTGAGTTGCTCGACTCCCGCGGCAGGGGCGATCGAGCGCGGCGTCGGCTGGGACCTATCCGGCGATCACACTGAATGGCATCTGAGAAATTGTGGGATTGCCGAAGCTGCCCGGCTGTTGGAGGAAAAGCGAATTCATATTCCCGGAGCGCTCGCGGTAACCATGCGCTTTCCCTTAGACGAGCATAATCGGGTCATCCAAACCCCAAAAATTAGAGAATTCCTGACCCATCGCCCTGGCGCGGCGGACGCAGACATCTCATTTGACAACTCCTGCACGCCTGGGACTGCGCGGCATCTCGCGCCTGCTATGCGTCTGCTTGCAAGCACGGCAATTCCAGTTCGTCCTGCGACAGAGACTGCATCCGCACGCGGAAAGCGCTGCCTAGACGAGTGTGCCGGTGGCCGACGTCTGCGCACCAATGCCATTTGCCCGAAAAAATTGAGCAGACATGCGATGCTGCAGGCAGTCGCGGACAGCGACACTGGGCGCATTCGCATGGACGTCGGAACACGATGGGGAAGCTCTACTCGCGCTGCGGCATCCCGATCGGCAGCTTATAGGGATGAACTCCATCGTCCTTTTCTCATGCGCATTGCCGATGAGCGCGCGGCGAGGCTGATAGCGAGTGTGCTTGGCTGGTGCACTCCAGAGATGGCGGAAATTAAGGGGAAGACGAAGTGAGCAACTTCTGGCGAGGCCTCTCGGTCCTGATTACCGGCGCGTGCGGTACCGTTGGTCAGGAGTTGATGCGTCAACTCATCTGTCAGGGACCAGCCGAAATCATCGCTATCGATAACAATGAGACGGAAGTTTTCTTTCTCTCGGAAATGTATCGGGAGACTGCCAACGTCAGAATCTACCTCGGCGATGTGCGCGATAAGCAGAAGTTACTTCAGGTCTCTGAAGGCGTAGATGTGGTAATCCACGTTGCGGCGCTCAAGCACGTCATATTGTGCGAACAGTCTCCTCGTGATCCGCTGCAGACCAATATCCTCGGGACGCAAAATGTCGTCGAGGCGGCAATAGAGAACGGAGTTAAGCGGGTAATATTCACTTCCTCCGATAAGGCGGTGAACCCAACGAACGTCATGGGCACCTCAAAGCTCATGGGTGAGAGGTTGATTACTGCCGCAAATTCGTTTCGCCGGGGGAGCGGCCCGATCTTTGCGTCGACGCGATTTGGCAACGTGCTCGGATCGCGCGGTTCTGTCATCCCGATTTTTCGTCAACAGATCGCCCGTGGTGGGCCAGTGACCATCACGGATCGCGGCATGACACGATTCGTGATGACGGTGACGGAGGCCGTACGGTTGGTCATGGATTCGGTGTTCATGGCTCAGGGCGGAGAGGTTTTCGTCACCAAGATGCCAGTTGCGAGAATTTCCGACTTGGCGGTAGTGATGATTGCAGAATTGGCACCGGCTTATGGATATGACCCAAAGGACATTGTCATTCAGGAGATCGGTGCCAAGCCGGGCGAAAAGCAGTATGAGGAGCTGATGAGCGAGGAGGAGATTCGGCGTACCTTGGAACTGGAGCGATATTTCGCCGTAATCCCAGCTTTCAAGACGGTCTATAAATCGATTGCCTACGATTACGAAGGTATGGTCTCGCGATCCGTTGGTCGGGCCTATAACTCTGCGCACGAAGCGGCCCTGTCGCCCGATCAATTGCGCGATTACTTGAAACAAGGCGGCCTTCTAGATGTTCCCGCCAGCGGGGATGTCAGAACGCCTATGTAAGAGAGCCTGAGATGCGCATCTTGATTCTCGGTGGTGACGGGTATTTGGGCTGGCCGACGGCGATGGCGTTTGCCAACGAGGGGCATGACGTCTGCGTGGTCGACAATTATCTGCGCAGGAACCTGGCGCGGGAGACAAATTCCGAAGCGCTAATGTCGTGCCCTAATCTCCACGAGAGAGTCGGCCTCTTCAATGCGACGTTCGGACGCAAAATCGATTACCATATTTTCGACTGCACCGACTTCGCGCGTCTTGAGTCGCTCGTGGCAGCATTCGCTCCCGAAACCATCATCCATTACGCGGAGCAACCGTCCGCGCCCTATTCGATGATCGGATTTCCAGAGGCCCAGCGCACTCTGAACAACAATCTTGGCGTCACCTTCAACGCCATTTGGGCAATCATCCGCCACGCGCCGGACTGCCACCTTGTCAAGCTGGGAACCATGGGGGAGTACGGCACACCGAACATCGACATCGAAGAAGGCTGGCTCGATGTAAGCCATAACGGACGCAGACACAAATTTCTGTATCCCCGGCAGGCAGGAAGTCTATATCACACCACCAAGGTCCTCGATACGGACCTTCTCTGGTTCTATGTTAGAACCTACGGACTTCGTGTCACTGACCTGATGCAGGGCCCGGTTTACGGCCTAGATACGAATGAATCTGCAGCCGACAAGAGACTCGCGCCCAGTTTCCACTACGATGACATTTTCGGAACCGTGGTGAATCGCTTTTTGGTGCAAGCGGTGGCCGGGATTCCGCTCACGGTTTATGGACGTGGTGGCCAGACAAGGGGTTACTTGAATCTTCTTGACACGCTGCAGTGCGTGGAATTAGCCATGAAATCGCCTGTTGAGCGCGGAGAACTGCGGATCCTCAATCAGTTTACGGAACAATTTACGGTAAATGAGCTCGCGCAACGCGTTCGAGATGCGGGAAAGCGACTGGGTATCGAGGTTCGGATTGAATCAATTGAGAACCCGCGTAAGGAACTGGAGGAGCACTATTACAATGCTCGGCACAGCGGGTTGCTTGAGCTTCGCCTCAAGCCGCACTTCATGACGGAAGAGGTGTTGGAGAAAATGCTCTCTCGAATAATGGAGTGCCGTGACGCGATAGACCCGAAGAAAGTGATGCCCCGAGTCTCCTGGCGAAGCTGATGTAATCCGATCGGTGCCGGTTCCTTGACGGCGTCAGCAACGTCAAACCGATGAGCGAGGGTGCCGCAGTTGAGCATGATGAGGGGGATCTGGGGAGGCAAGGTACCCTTAACGAGCACGCGCGTATTCTGAAGGAGACCTAGACATGGATTCCACGCAAAGAACCGAATTAGATCGCAAAATCGAAGTAAGTTGCGCGCTGCTTACCAAAGCAGCCTCAGAATATCGGCCGGTTGCCTATGCCAACAGTCTCGTTGCTGAGGCGATGGTCTTGACGAATCTAATTCGAATCCTTGGGCTTGAGGTGTCCATGTTCAGGATTGACACGGGGCGATTACCCGCTGAGACCTACGCGTTGATGCACTCGCTGCGTAAAGTCGGAACGATGAAGTTGCGCGTGGCGTATCCGGACGGTGAAAAGGTGACTGACCTCGTGTCGAAGTGGGGAGTTAATGGCTTCTATGAGAGCATCGGCTGCGATCCCTGCACTCGTGCTACCCAAGTCGGGGAGCTGTCGCGTGCGGGCCGCTGGTGGTGGGAGCATGAGAGTGCGCGCGAATGCGGACTACATCCCCGAATGAAGCCTAAATCTGGTGGTGGAGACGGACAGTTAGCGAGAGTTTGATCTGTTGTCTCGCGAGAATTCGGCTATATCGGAGATTCCCAAAGAGCCAAGTACGCGAATTTCCTGGATTTCCGGGATGTATAAGGCGCTTGACATGGTGCAGATTTCCGCTGAAACAGGTTCGCACGGCGACAATGGGATTGCGACATCGACGACAAACAAAATGGTACAGCAAGGACCCAGCGCACCCGGACCATGCCGGGAACGCCTGTCGCGCAGGGAGCCCGTGGTGCGCAACGGCCGCGCTGTGGTCCGCAGTAGCGCTGTGGGGCTGATTCTGCCCGCGATCTGCGTCTCCAATCTCAGGACCGGAGAGAAGAAGACAGATTGATATGAAATCGGCTGAAGAAGACGGCGAAGAAGATCATGAACGGTGTCGAAATTTGATTGTCGTCGGCGTCGAAGAATTCATGTCGCCAGGCGCAGGTTTCCCCGTGGGTCCACCGGCGCTCGCTGCGCTCGCCTGCCCGTCTGGCCCGGTGGTGCCGCTCGCGGCGGGCCGACGGGCGGCTTTGGCCCGTGGACTGCGGGGAAAACTGAGCATGCAGTGGCATACCCCACCGTTCGACATCCCACGTACCTCAATGGAATCAAGCACTTGGTCCCTCAAATTGTCATTGAGAATCTCGGGTAGACCCAAAAATTCGTCCAGCAGGAAAGATTTACTAGTGTAGTGTCTCCGAAATAGGTATGCAGTAATTCCCGGCAATGGCTTATGATGCGTTCATGCCAAATGCTGGTTTGTCTATCAAGTTGCGGCCCTCTGAACGAGCTCAGCTTAGGAGTTGGGAGTCCGCGCACGGCACGCCGCAACAGGTGGCGCTGCGCTGCCGGATTATTTTGCGAGCGCTGGCCGGTCAGAGCAATGTGGCGATTGCCGAGGAGCTTGAAGTGAATCGGATCACGGTGCAGCTGTGGCGCAAGCGGGTGCACCAGAGTGGCATTGGCGAAGTGTGGCGGATCGCCCCTGGCCGAGGACGAAAACCCCGATACGATCGCGCCATGCGAGATCGCATTATTGAGGCGACGCTGCAGAGTAAGCCTGCGGGCATGACGCATTGGAGTTGCCGGTCTATGGCAAAGGCGCAGGGGGTGAGCAAGGATACGGTGAATCGGTTGTGGCGGTTGCACAATCTCAAGCCGCATCTGAGTAGCACTTTCAAGCTCTCTCGGGATGCGAGATTTCTGGAGAAACTGACCGACGTTGTCGGGCTGTATTTGAATCCACCGGAGAAAGCTCTGGTGCTGTGCCTGGACGAGAAAAGCCAGATCCAGGCCTTGGATCGCACTCAGCCGGGCCTGCCGTTGAAGAAAGGCCGCTGCGGCACGATGACGCACGATTACAAGCGCAATGGCACCACGACGCTCTTTGCAGCGCTCAACATCCTGGACGGCAAGGTCATCGGTGAATGTCACGCTCGGCACCGTCATCAGGAGTGGTTGCGATTCCTGCGCCGCCTGGATCGGGAATTTCCCTCGAGACTGCAGCTTCATTTGGTCATGGACAACTACGGCACGCACAAAGAGCCGCACGTGCAGCGATGGCTGAAGAAGCATCCGCGCTTCGTCTGTCACTTTGTTCCGACCAGTTCGAGCTGGTTGAATTTGGTGGAGCGTTGGGTTCCGGAATTGACCGATAAGGCGATTCGTCGGGGCAGCTTCGTGAGCGTGCCGGATTTGAAGCACGCGATCGATGAGTTCCTGAGCGCCTGGAACGAAGATCCGAAGCCCTTCATCTGGACGGCCACGGTCGAGGACATCGTCCAAAAGATTGACCGCGCCCGCGCGAAGCTTGAGCAGATCAAACCCGGCTCCACTTTGCCTCGCGGGAAGAAAGCCGCCTGAGTGCATAGGTATTCCCGCGTTGCAGCAGTATGTGGAAATGCGCGTGAACACCCTGGCTGATGGCAGCCGGAGTGGGTGCCGAGGTGAGTCGCGCTACGGTATGGTGCAGCTGCCGGGGATGTCGTGCCGTTCTGTCGCGGTAGCAACAAGCCAGCAGAATACATGCAGCTGAGGTTGAAAAGTTGGGCAAAAATCATATGCAACGCCGAGCACTCATCACTGGGATCACCGGTCAGGACGGAGCGTACCTCGCCGAGTTTCTCGTGGCGAAAGACTACGAGGTACACGGCATCAAGCGACGTTCATCCACATTCAATACTAGTCGCATAGATCATCTTTACCAGGATCCCCATGAGCAGGATGTGCACTTGCATCTGCACTATGGAGACTTAACTGACTCTTCGAACTTGATTCGCATCGTTCAGCAGGTTCAGCCGGACGAGATCTATAACCTCGCAGCTCAAAGCCATGTCGCAGTTTCTTTCGAAACGCCGGAATACACGGCGAACTGCGATGCTTTGGGCACACTGCGACTACTCGAGGCGATTCGTATTCTCGGCCTCGAAAAGAAAACACGCTTTTACCAAGCGTCGACTTCTGAAATGTTCGGAAACGTCCAAGAGGCGCGGCAACGAGAAACAACACCGTTCTATCCGCGCTCACCGTATGGAGCGGCGAAAGTTTATGGTCACTGGATTACGGTTAATTACCGAGAAGCGTATGGAATGTTTGCCTGCAGCGGAATTCTCTTCAATCACGAATCGCCTATTCGTGGGGAGACTTTCGTAACACGAAAGATCACGCGCGGGCTGACCAGAATCCGCGAGGGACTGGAATCCTGCCTCTATCTCGGAAATCTGGATTCGCTACGCGATTGGGGTCATGCAAAGGATTATGTGCGGGCGCAATGGCTCATGCTGCAACAGGACACTCCAGAAGATTTTGTTATCGCAACGGGAGAACAACACTCGGTGCGGGAATTTGTGACCAAAGCGGCCGAATGCCTTGACATGCAGATGAGGTGGGTCGGAACTGGTGTCGATGAAATCGGAATCGATACGAAGACTGAACGCACGATGGTAAAAATTGACACCCGTTATTTCAGGCCGACTGAAGTCGATACGCTTCTTGGGGACGCAACGAAGGCGCAGTTGAAGCTCGGGTGGCGGCCGGAGCACACTTTTGGAGATCTTGTCCGGGAGATGGTCCGGGAGGACCTCCTTCTCGCGAAGCGCGATGCGGCGATCGCTCGCGAGGGCTTCAAGACCTATCGGTACCGCGAATGAAATCTGACGCACGGGTCTTTGTTGCAGGCCATATGGGTATGGTTGGCTCAGCGATTTACCGCCGCCTGCGGGTTGATGGATTCACGGGAATTCTCGTGCGGCGTCGCGACGAGCTCGATTTGCGAGATCAGCTTGCCGTCAATCAATTTTTCGAGACTTTTAGGCCGGAATACGTGTTCCTCGCGGCGGCTCGTGTGGGAGGGATCTGGGCAAATAATTCGCATCCGGCACAGTTTCTGTACGAGAACATTGCTATCCAGACTAACGTCATCGAGGCGGCATACAGGCACCGAGCAACAAAGCTGTTGTTTCTCGGCTCGAGCTGCATCTATCCAAAAAACGCACCGCAGCCGATGCCTGAGGACTGTTTACTGACCGGACCCTTGGAACAGACGAACGAATGGTACGCAATTGCGAAAATTTCAGGGGTGAAGATGTGTCAGGCCTACCGCAAGCAGTACGGGTTTCGTGCCATATCCGCAATGCCAACTAATCTGTATGGTCCTGGCGACAACTTCAATCTTAAGAATTCGCACGTCTTGCCGGCACTCATTCGGAAATTTCATGAGGCAAAAGAACGGGGAGATCCAGAGGTCGAAATTTGGGGCACTGGAACACCGCGGCGCGAATTCCTACACGTCGACGATTTGGCTGATGCATGCGTCTTCCTTATGCGTCAGTACGACGACGAACTCTGGATAAATGTAGGATCTGGATACGACATTTCGATCGGAGAGCTTGCCCAGCTCGTTGCGAAATCTGTCGGGTTCCGAGGTGCGTTGAAGTTCAATCCCACGATGCCCGACGGCGTGCAGCGTAAGCTTCTCGATTGTGCAAAATTGAACGCCACAGGCTGGTCTCCGTCAATTGACCTTGACGTCGGTGTGGCACGCACGTACGAGTGGTACTTGGGGCATAGAGATAGTTTAAGAGTGTGATCGAAGGATTTGAGATGAGGCGGGTTTGATCACCTGGATTTCTGCGACACGACCACGGATGTCGGAGGGATCTGGTCGTTGGGGAATTCTCGGCGGTCTGCAATGTGGATTCGATTCGCCGATCTGGGTTGCGTATCAGCTAGACCGCCAATGCGAAGAAGATGTCGACGCGATTTACCGAACTGTCCCCGCATAAAAAGCGGCGACGAGACCGAATTCAGAGTGGGAAGGCACAATGACAGACGTAGCTGGGCGAGAAGAGCAAATCGGTTTCGAGCCTCTTGTGGGAGCAGGAGAGCGTTACGAACAGCGACTTACTGATCTGATTCGAAGCCGAAATGCACAGGACGTCTGCGACGTGGGCGGTGGGGCGCATCCGCTTCTTAAGCCTGAGTCGTTATCGATAAATTTCGCGGTGCTCGATATATCTGAGACGGAGCTTTCAAAGGCGCCGGCTGGGTATACGAAAATTGTCGCCGACATCTCTGCTCAGAACTTTCAATGCGACCGGCGATTCGATGTCGTGTTCACTAAATTCCTTGCCGAGCACGTGCGTGATGGGGAGCAATTCCATCGAAATGTCTTCTCCATGCTCAAACCGGGCGGCTTCGCGACGCATCTATTTCCCACGCTCTATGCGCTGCCATTCTTTGCCAACCGTCTCCTTCCCGAAAATGTAGGTCGACTCGCGCTAAAATTGTTCTTTCCGGGACGCATATATGGCAATGAGGGAAAATTTCCTGCGTATTATCGCTGGTGTTGTGGGCCAACATCTGCGCAGATCAGCCGGCTCGAGAGGATCGGATTTCGAGTGATTCGATATACCGGTTATTTCGGCCATCCGTACTACAAGCGAGTGCCCGGACTTCGAACGTTGGAGCGCGCTAAATCTGAGTGGCTGCTCAGACATCCGATTCCCGTTTTGGCCAGTTATGCGAGCATGTTGCTTCAGAAGCCAGCCCAGTAGTGGGATTTACAGAGGAGCCGAAGGTCTTCGATCTCATTAGGTATCGGTAAGCGCAAGAGAGCAGAGTCAGTTCCAATTCGATTTCGGTCCGGACCTGGGCTGCAGTTTTTGCCCGAGCTCGCGGGTAGATCGGCAATTTCTCGGCGAGATCCGGCGATAACGCGACGCAATCGGGACTGGAATTCAGCAAGAAGTGAGAGCGTAAATGAAGTGGTGCATCACCGGTGGCTGCGGATTCATTGGCAGCAGCCTTGTTCGACGATTGCAGGCGGTGGGTGGGCAACAGATTCGAGTGATCGATAATCTTAGCGTTGGTAGTCGCGAAGATTTGTCACAAGCGGCCCTTTTCATGGAAGTTGATGCCGAGAAATTTCCCGACTTTGACGCGCAGCAAGCGCCCGTTATTTTGGTAGTAGACGACATAAGAAATGAGAAAGTATTGAGTGCAGCTGCGAAGGGCGCGGATGTCCTTGTTCACCTTGCGGCAAATACAGGAGTTCAACCGTCGATTGCAGATCCTCGTCGCGATTGCGAGATTAATGTGATCGGGACTCTCAATGCTCTCGAAGCGGCTCGTGGTGGCGCTGCCGGTCGATTTGTGTTTGCGTCTTCTGGGGCTCCGGTTGCCGGAAACGTGCCGCCAATTCATGAGGCTGTCCCGCCGCGACCGGTGGCACCTTATGGCGCGAGCAAGCTGGCTGGAGAAGG
This sequence comes from Acidobacteriaceae bacterium, assembly GCA_027306695.1. GTDB lineage: Bacteria > Acidobacteriota > Terriglobia > Terriglobales > Acidobacteriaceae > JAKAAZ01. The sequence goes on along the minus strand of DAHUZH010000045.1, from coordinate 14,061 downwards.
ATATTGCGCTGCGTATTTCAATACATTCGGTCTTGAAACCGTATCATTGAGATTCGGCAATGTGTACGGACCCTACTCCTCTCATAAGTCGAGTGTCGTGGCGAAGTTCATCAAGACTGCAATCGCTGGTGAGAAAATCGAGATTTACGGCGATGGCGACCAAACGCGCGATTTCATCTATGTCGATGACCTGATTGATGCGCTCTGGCTGGCGGCGACAGTTCGCGGGATCGGCGGAGAAACGTTTCAGGTTGCATCAGGAGCTGAAACCACGATCAATGAATTGGCGGAAACGATGGTTCCGCTATTGCGAGCCGCCAATATGCGACACGTTGAGGTGGTGCATGGCAATCCGTTGCGAGGTGATGCGAAGCGGAACTTTGCCGATACCTCAAAGATCTCTCGGATGCTCGGCTGGTCGCCGAAGGTGACTCTTAAAGAGGGACTGGAGAACACAATCGCCTGGTTCACGAATAATTAGTTTGATCGACGACGTAACCCGATGGCGTCCGGGCAGGTGAGTCCCGTTGTACGGCGCGTCTATCAAGAGCGCGTGCCTTGATGCGCAAGTGGCGTCAGTTTCGGGTCTATGAGCTGATGAATTTTCCGGCGTCACGTGGTTGAGTCGATGGCAACGAGACACAAATACAAGGAGCTCGATGCCCTCAGGTGGCTTGCTGCCTTCTCCGTAGGAATGGGGCACGCGTTTCTCTGCGTCATGGTTGATGGCAACGTACCAAAGATACCTCACGTTTTGGGAACCATGCTTTTTAATGGGGCATATGCCGTCGATCTTTTTTTTGTTCTCAGCGGGTTTGTCTTGATCAATGCCACCAAATCGCGGGGAATTCTTGCGTACCTGGGCTTTCTCGCTCGCAGAGCGTTGCGAATATATCCCTCGGCATGGATGTCGCTGTCGATCGCGGTCGCTGCGCTCGTCATCGCGCATCGATTGAGCGGGTATCATTCCTCGTGGGTTTCCCCATGGATCGACTCGTTGCTGGGTGTCCCGGCGCTGAATGTCCTTAACGTGGTGGGTGTGTTGCTGTTGTCCAACTACGCCGTGAATACGACGTTATGGACCATTGCAATTGAGCTTGCGGCGTCTGCCGCGTACCCTTTCTTCGTGCCCTTGGTGAAATCAAGGAAGGTCGCCTTGGCGATTTGTTTGACCATCGTTGCGGTGATTGCGTCGAAGTACATTGCGGGAGGAATGGCGTTGCGCCATGTCGGGCACTTTCTCTACATGTTCATGATTGGCGCGTGCCTCAATTTTTTGCGGCCAATCAAGGCGGTGAAATGGCGAAATTTCGCAATATTCGTGTCCGTCGGTCTAATGTTCTGCGCAAGGCTTTACGGACAGCGGCATCAATTTGGCAGCGATATCATCTCGGTGACGGGTGCCGCGATTTTGATTGCCGGCATTGCCTTTTGGTGTCCGCCGTGGCTTGAGCGCTTTCTTTCGGGAAATATCCTCGGAAATCTGGGAAGAGCATCTTACAGTTATTATTTGATAAATCCCTCTGTGACATTCGTACTTGTCAAGGGTGCCCAGCTGTTGCCATTCCCCGGTCCAGCCGATGCAATCCAGTATGTCGCGTACTGTTTGACTCTTGGAGCGGTCGCGACCGCTCTGACTGTGCCGCTGTCTCTGGTGTCTGCGCGATATATCGAGAACGCGTCGATTAATTTGGGGCGAGCAGTGGAGAAGCGAATTTTGAGCGGACGACGGGAGGGGCAAGACTCAAGCGTACCGTCCTAACAGGGGTCGGCGAGTGTCTCAATGACCTGAGGAAGTCTCAGTAATGTGTACCCTCGGAATTTCATGTACGTGCATGCGGGTTCGTGACCTCCTGGGACGTCTGCCGGGCGAAATTCAAAATTCGTAAATGGCGCGCCGGTTGCTCGGCGCTACGCAGCTGGTGTCGAAGTCGTAGAGCATCTTCAGGATTTGTCTATCATGAATTTTGACGCGGAGCTGGTTGAGGTTCTGAAGCCAGGAGCAACGAGGAGAAGATGCAATGGTTTCAAAAGATAATTTTTCGGTCATCCGTGATCTGTGTGGGTAAAGGTGTGACGGCATGAGCCCTCATTCGTCACCGCCAGTTGGATCGCTGGGTTTCGGCTGTGCCCTGGGCGGGTCTCAATAGTTCGAATGGCGTGCGACGATGCACAGGATCTGCGGGCTGGGCAATGTGAATGCGTCGAAATTGGAGAGAACGTAGGTCGCATGGAGACCAGTGCAGTTAATTCCACCACTCCGATTGACGTGGGCAGGCGGTATTGCGGCGCATTAGTAGTACAAAGGGGCATTTGGGTGAAATGGAGGGGCGGTGTCTAAGGAATGTCTAAGGCAAATGATTGCATCGGCCGGATGGCCGATGATCTTGCTCGCCGGTCGTGGAATGAACGAGCCGCGTGTGGCGGTTATCATGTACCACTCAGTCGGCGGAAACGCGAAGATGTCACTGTCGCCGTCAGCCTTCTCCCATCATATCGACGCGCTTCAGGATATGGGCGCGAAATTCGCAACGGTAGGCGAGATTTGTGGTTCGAGAGAGGTAAGCGACTGGACCATCTGCCTGACTTTCGATGATGGTTTCGAGGACAATCACTCAGTGGTCTTCCCACTACTTGTGAATAGAGGCATCAGAGCGACATTCTTTCTCTGCAGCGGGTTCGTTGACCGGCGGATTGATATTTCTGCTCGATTTCGGAATTACCGTGGTCTGTCTCCGATGAATTGGCAGCAGGCGCGGGAACTCGCTGATGCAGGTATGGAAATCGGCTGTCACACGGTTTCCCATCCGGTTCTGGCGACTCTTCCGGCAATTATGCAAGAACAGGAAATGGCGAACGCAAAGAAAGAGATAGAGGATCAAGTCGGCATCGAGATTAGCTCCTTCGCAATTCCATTCGGAAATCGCGGTACATACACCGCAGAAACTCTCGATATCGCGGCACGGTATTTTCGCGTCTGTTGTACCACTCGATTTTCGACGAATGCGATTCGATTTTATCGGCATCGGGAGATGGTTCTATTCGATCGAATAGAGCCACGCCCGTCCCAATCTGCGCGTCAAATCACAGATCAGGGGCGAGGCAGGTGGGATGCATTGCGGTGGATTCAGCGTCCATACCGCGGTACCAAGTAGTGGGCGAACCGGAACGGCGCATGAGTGTCAGTGACTCGCGGCGTGCGCATGAAACTATGTTAGGAGGGTGAGTTGAGAATGTCGACACACGACGGTGAGGAGGCTCAAGTAGGGGAACGTAGACGACAGAACGCAGTGACGCCCGGAGCTGGCCGATCGGTGCTTGCCAATGGGAAGGCCTATTCAGGAGGTCGCCGCAAGCACGTTGTGGTGGTGGATGACATTCCGACTCCCTACCGAATCGCCTTATTCAAGGCGATTCAAGCCATTGCCCCGTTTCGGCTCAGCATAGTCTGGCTTGCAGCCCGTGGGCGCGAGAAGCTGTGGAATTTGAATGTGGAAGGCAGTGGCCTAGAGGTGTATGCGGCTAGAGATTGGCAGTTATTTATTCCGTCTGTTGATCGGCGAATCACAATTTCGCGAAATATTGTCGGGATCGTAAAACGATTGCACCCGGATGTCGTCGTGACCGGTGGGTACCATCAAACTGGATATTGGCAGTGTCTATATTACGCGATCACAAGAAGGCGACCGTTGATCTGCTGGTCGGGCGCGACACCCGGAAACGAGCGTAGCGAAAACCGTGCAATTCACGCATTGAAGCGCTTTTATCTTCATCGTTGTGCTCATCTTATTGCGTATGGCAGCGAAGCAGCGGAACTATTTCGCATACGTGGAGGTGATCCAGCTCGCATCCACAAAGTGTTCAACACGACAGATTTGGCCGCGGTTCGTTCGGCAACAAGCTCCATTAGAGGCCGCGACGGAAAGCGAGACGGACCGGTGCGTTTGCTCTCCGTGGGGCGGCTGATGCGGGATAAGGGGATTCAGTGTTTACTCGAGCCACTGTGCCGGCTTAAAGGGGAGTTTGAGTTCGAATTGCGATTGGTTGGAGACGGACCGTATCGTGATGAATTGAAATCGTTGGTCCGTGATATGAATATTTCGGATCGGGCTTTCTTTGCAGGCTATGTGCAGCAGGAGCAGCTTGCGGAACATCTTGCGTGGGCGGATGTATTTCTCTTTGCGAGTACCTATGACGTTTGGGGTATCGTCGTTAACGAGGCGCTTGCTGGAGGACTGTATGTGCTGTCGTCAATTCTCGCGGGAGTCACCGTCGATCTGATTGACCCCACGATTTCTGGTCAACCATTCGATCCACGGTCTCCTGAGTCTGTGTACGAAGCTCTGCGTGCGACGCTGGAAAGGATAGACTGGATTCGGTCTACCCGAGAAGAGCGGTCGAAGTGGGTGATGCGTTTCGACGCAGCCGAATCCGCCAAGGAATTTGTACGGGTGTGTGAACTTGCGTTGCGGAATGGTGCAATTGATGCGGCGAGTCGTAGCGAAATGTCGGCAATGGACTGATTGTGAACGCTCGGCTCCATCGCAATACCGCGTACTTCATGTCCGCGCAGCTGCTCAATCGGGGCGCGTACGCGGCGCTTTTAGTTACACTCACCTACCTATTCGGGATCGGTTCTGTTACCGATATTTTCTTCGTCGCCCTGACGATTCCGCTCATGGTCGTCAATATAACCATGGATGGCTGTTTTGTAACAGTACTGAGGGCGCTGTCGCGAGCAGAGAGCGAGGAAGATCGGTGGGCTGTAATTGGCCAATCGCTCGTGCTCTTTACGACGATCTACTCAATCGTTGCGGCGATCATTTATGTTTGTGCGCCGGGGCTGGTCCACATTACTGCGCCCGGACTTGGAGGACATTCTCGGGGTCAGGCAGTCGATCTGCTGCGGCTGGCGGTGACCATGATTCCGGCGCAGGGAATCGGGCAAGTGGTGAGCTCAACGCTCATTCATCGAGAGTGGGTGGCTGCAGGTGCTTGGCGGCCGGCTATAGTCAGCGTTTTGTCACTCATTGCAGCGCTAGGTGGCGCTGTCGCATTTGGAGCAACCATCGGCGTCTTCCTTGGTGGAATGGTCGTGGGTGTGTGGGTTGTCAATATTGCCTATCTGGTTGCCCTGGTAAAATCGAAACACGGTTCCGGGTTGCATCTACGATTCAGACGCGATATTGCGCAGATGTTCTGGAGTGCACTTGTTAACAGTGGAAATAACGTACCGACTAACGTCGCCCTCTTGGTAGAACGAGGCGTAGCAACCCTCCTGGGGCCAGGCGCACTCAGCGCGATAAATCTCGCGCGAACGTGCCTTAATCTTGTCGGTGCTCCGGCAGCGGCAGCGGCGAACTCAACGTTCATGGAGGCGATGATGCTCCCGGGTGCCTCAAATGGCCACGAACTGGGACGCCGCCGTGCGGGGATGCTGTATGGCCCGCTATTCATAGCGACGCCGATTCTCGCGTTACTGGCGATCGAAAGTCCCGAGGTGGTCCGCTTTTTATTTGAGCACGGGAGAGCTAATGTCCTGAATGCGAACATCGTTGCCCGAGTGCTACTTATTCTCGTTGCGAGTTTCCCGTTTCAGATATGTAGTACCGGACTACTTCGGCTGTATCAGAGCGCTTACTTGGAGAAGCTGCATCTGACGATTCTTAGTGCCGGAACAGCAATTTATGCTGTGGTTGCAATGTCGCTCGGAAGAACATTGGGTATTGGGGGACTTGCTGGAATTTATGTTGGGTGCTTCAACTTGACTGCGGTGGCGCTCGCGTCTGTCGCGGTAATTTTCTTGGGACGTGAGATTATTGCGCTCCCATGGGTTCGTTGGAGTATCGCGTCACTTAGCAGCCTGGGTTTTCTGATGGTTCGCGGGCTTCTGCCACCGATCTCTAGTACGGTTACTGAGTTGCTGGTTGATGGGACGATAGCTGTGGCTGCTTACGTCGGCGTGGGTTGGGTAATTGATTTGCCGGGAATTCGCTCGGCAATAGCGTTATGTTTCCGCTGGTTGGGGACACATTTGGGTGCCAAGGCGGCCGGTGACGTCAAATGAATACGTCGAGGCGGTCAATGATCCGCGTGCTCAATTGCTTGCACCGCTCGACCCTTGGGGGCGGTCAACAGCGCGTTGTGGAGGTGGGGGAGGCGTTGTTGGCGATGGGTGTTGAGACTTGTGTCGTATTTCCTGAAGATCAGGAGCAACGATATGAGCAGATGTTACGCCAGCGCAAGTTTCCATATGTTCGCCTTCGTTTGCCGCAAATTAGGGCAGCGCGCCGAGCGCTCAGTAATGCTCAGTTTCTTTTCGGGTTGCCGCGCCAGGTTGCGAGCTTGGCGAAGCTCATCCGCGAAAGACACTCCGATATCGTACACGTCAACGGTGTGACGAACATCGGACCGGTAATGGCGGCTATTGTTTGCCGACGCCCGGTGGTCTGGCATTGGAACGATACGCTGACGCCGAAATGGTTTGTGGCGATCGCAAAGTGGCTCCTTCGTGCCCCCCGAGTACGGCTGGTCGCGGCGAGCCAAGCTATACCAGATTCCTACGATCTCGCGTCAGTCGGCGATAGATTTTTGGGACTGTTGCCCCCGCCGGTGCTGTTTGCGGATGGTGTCGAAACCGACAGTATTCGCAGTAATCCTGTCGGCGAGGTCCCGCCGGGCACTGCCGTGCTGGGTTTCGTGAGTAATCTGCTGGCGGCGAAGGGTGCGCTGGAATTCGTTGAAGTAGTGGGACGTCTCAGAGCGGAGGGAGTCCAGGTGGTCGGTGTGGTGGCCGGCGGGGTGTTGCCGGGGCACGAACAATATGCGGAGCGCGTGAGGCAGCGCGCTGCGCTAGAAGGAAACGGCGTGCAATTATTGGGGCATCGCAACGACGTTGCGGCCTTGATGAATAGATTCGATGCGCTATTGTTTCCGTCGCATACCGAGGCCGCGCCAATCGTTGTTCTTCAAGCATTGGCACGGGGTCTTCCAGTCGTCGCGACACCGGTCGGAAACGTTGTGGAGATGCTCGAGGGGCTAGACATGCCGATAGTTTCAGTCGGGGATATTGAGGCGATGATGGTGGGGGTGCGGAAGGTAATTGGCATGTCGAGCGCAGACCGGGCTGCGTATGCCGTTAAGGCGCGCCGAAGAATCGAAGGAGAGTATTCTTTGGCAGCCGTCGCCGAGCGGCATTTGGCCATTTACAAAGCGCTGCTCGGCGCGACTGGCTGATCGGGGGACACTTGAGAGTTAAGCGGAATCACGCTGAGCGAACAGCGGTTGAGAGAGTCACTCGGCCGATACGCACGCTGCGAGGCTGATGGCGCCAATATGTGTGGTATAGCTGGTTATTTTAGTATTTCCCCCGGAAGAAAATTGGATCTGGAGGCGATGATTAGCGCGCAGGCGCATCGTGGTCCGGACGATTCTGGGACGTACTTCGCGGGACCGATTGGCCTTGGGCACCGTCGCCTGTCGATCCTCGATCTCAGCCCGTTGGGACATCAGCCGATGGTCTCATCGGATGGACGGCTTGTCATCGTCTTCAACGGGGAGATCTTCAACTATTTGGAACTGCGAACGGAGCTTGCTGCGCTGGGGCACCGTTTTCATACCGGTTCAGACACAGAAGTCATCCTAGCCGGGTATTCACAGTGGGGACATGACTGTCTGCATCGGTTCAATGGTATGTGGGCCTTCGCCTTGTGGGATGCGGCGGAGGGAGAGCTGTTTTGTTCCCGGGATCGTTTTGGCGTAAAGCCGTTTTGCTATCTAGAGCGGGACGGAATATTCGCGTTCGCTTCCGAGCCGAAGGGCATTCTTGCTGCAATGCCGGAGGAACGGGTTCCAGATCTAGAAAACCTAGGTAGATATTTCACTTACGGAATAGTCCACGACCGCGACCGTACCTTTTATCGCAATATCCGTCAACTTCCGGCTGGGCATATTTTGCGGGTGAGCCGTTCGGGGACGAAATGTGCGCGCTACTGGGACTATCCACGTGCAGATCCGACAATAGCATCCGCCTCTGCAGCTGCAATGACCGAGCGCTTCAGAGAATTGTTCCTTGATGCGGTCCGGCTTCGAGCGCGTTCGGACGTGGAGGTTGGTACTACCCTAAGTGGTGGGCTCGATTCGTCCGCGATCGTGGCGGCATTCCGGCATCTGTTTCCGGAACAGGCTCATCGCAGCTACTCCGCGGTCTTTCATGGTAAAAGCTACGACGAAACCAGATATATCGATGCGGTAACCGATCACTACCACCTGATCGGGCATAAAATTGAACAGCATGCCGGGGAGCTTCAGGCGGATATGGTGCGCCTGGTGCGACACATGGACGGCCCATTGATTTCCCCGGCAATCATCCCTCTTGACCGAGTTCTTCGAAGGGCTCGGGCGGACGGCGTCACCGTCCTGTACGACGGACAGGGTGCCGATGAAATTCTAGCCGGCTACGACAACCAATTTTATCCGCCCCAGCTTCACAGTCTTCTGCGGGACTTTTGGCGCCATCCAGCGCAGAAGTCGATCGCAGTTGCTCGGGCCTTGGCAGGGATGAATTTGACTCGCGCGCAATGGTTGGCAAGGTACGTCGCACCGTCAATCCACAAGCCGTATCGTTGGGCGATTTCAACTCACCAAGCGTTGACGCCTGAATTTCGAGCGACCTCGGGGCCGCCTCCAGCCTGGCGCACACATTATGCGGACCCCCTAGATGATAGCCTTTGCCGAGCGCACTCTCAGTCGATTCTTCCTGCTCTTTTACATTATGGAGACGCCGTCAGCATGGCGAATTCCGTGGAATATCGGTTGCCATTTATGGATTATCGCCTAGTCGAATTCAGCTTCTCCTTGCCGGTCGAGCAGAAGGTGGACGGCCGATGGACTAAGACTATATTACGCAACGCAACCCAGGAAATGTTGATCGACGAGGTGCGTTGTCGTCGATGGAAAAATGGATTTTCGACTCCCATCAGGGAGTGGTTGGTCCAGTCTCCGGCGCTGATCGAGCGCACTGTCCTCGCCCAATCGTTTGCTCATAGAGGTATCTTTGACGCGAAGGTCGTTCGGAAATTGCTGACGCATCTCAGTGACCCGGTGAAAGGTTCGCGGCTGGCGAACCACTTCCTGCGCTGGGTGACGACGGAACTATGGTTTCAGGAATGCATTGATGCGCGGCCCTGAAACCCGACTATCCTTGCGCGTCGTCCTCTACGGCATAAACTACTCGCCAGAGCCGATTGGGATCGGAAAGTACACGGGTGAGTTGGCAGCATGGCTTGTGGCACGAGGCCACAGAGTAAAGGTAATAACGGCACTGCCGTATTACCCGCAATGGCGCGTTCTGCCTGGATATCGTCGCCACTGGTATGCTTGGGATCGTTTGGATGGGGCCGAGGTTCTTCGCTGTCCGTTGTATGTGCCTAGTGAGCTTCAGGGGCGAAATCGACTTCTGCACCTTGCCAGCTTTGCGGTCACGAGTGGCCCTGCGACAATTGTGCGTGCGATGACCGGCGCTGATGTTGTCATTACGATCGTTCCGACATTCCTTTCTGCGCCTCTGGGTCTTCTGGCGGCGCGACTCTCCGGAGCGAAAGCTTGGCTGCACGTACAGGACTTCGAAGTAGATATAGCACTGAACTCGTTTCTCAGGTTGGGCGCGGCGGCGCAGCGCAATGTGCTTCGATTCGAGTCAGCGATCCTGAGGCGCTTTGATCGGGTTTCGGCTATCACGCCACGAATGGTCGAAACGGCGGTTAAGAAGGGCGTGAAGTCTGAGCGGAGCGTATTGCTGCCCAACTGGGTCGATACGCGCTCGATTTTTCCGCTTCAGGAAGCAAGCCCACTACGCATGGAGTTCGGGCAGGGGCGGAGGATTGCACTCTATTCAGGGAATTTTGGCAGCAAACAAGGGCTCGAACATCTGGTTGAAGCGGCGCGAATGCTCGCGCACCGCCAGGACATCATGTTTCTTTTGTGTGGTGACGGCGGAGGTCGAAGCGCGCTGGTGACGCAGGCGATGGGTTTGCAGAATGTCCGGATCACGGGCCTGAGGCCGCCGGACGAACTCAATGCGCTCCTTAATGCCGCAGACATTCATCTTCTGCCGCAGCGTGCCGAGTACGCGGATCTCGTCATGCCGTCCAAATTGCTAGGTATCCTTGCCAGCGGGCGTCCGGTAGTCGCATGCGCTCGCAGCGGAACACAGCTGGCGACCGTAGCCGAATCGTGTGGAATCGCAGTGGAGCCTGAGCGACCAGATGAAATCGCCCGAGCAGTGGTCCGTCTCGTAGACGATTCGGCTCTGCGCGGACATCTTGGCGCTGCAGCAAGGTCCTATGCGGAGCAAAATCTTGATCGCGACGTGATCCTTTCGGAGTTCGAGAGAGCGCTGTTTGCGGTTTGCGGGCAGTGATGATCTGCTGGGAGAGATTGGAGATTAGGTATGAGTAAGGGCACCAGTCCATGAGCAGCAATATCCAAAGCCACAGTGTGAGGTCGGAACAAGACACGGCGGTTGTCCCCGTTCTTGGCATGATTGAAACTGTTTGGCGGCGACGCAAGTTGGTCAGTCTCGTTACAGCAGTAACGCTGATTTGTTCTCTGCTGCTTCTCGTGATTATGCCGCCATCTTACGATGCGCGTATGGTGGTCGCGCCCGTCGCGATGCAGCACGGTTCAGCGTCCAAGCTTGGTGGACTCATGTCGCTTACGTCGGCGCTTGGCGTTCACCTGAATAGCGGAAACGATGATTTTGAAAAATTCCGCCTACTGCTGACTTCAAGCATCGTTGCGAAGAGGTTGGAGCAAACGCATAAGAATCAGGTTCTTAGCGAGATGTTCCCCGGGCAGTGGAATCGGGCTCAAGAGAGATGGACAGAGCCGGAAGGGCTACGACCGGTCATTGGACGTGACCTGCGGACGATGTTCGGGTTGCCGGGTTGGGTGCCTCCAAATGCAGATTCGCTCGCAAAGCTTCTTAAGAAGCGGGTGCATGTGAATACGGTTCCCGAAAGCGATCTTCTCGAGGTCACGTTTTCGAGTCGCGATCCGCTATTCGCGCGCAGTTTGCTCCTGTGGCTTTATCAAGGCGCTGATGAGCAGCTTCGAGATGCGACATTGGCCGCGGCAAAGCAGGAGCTTGCGTACATTAACCAGAAGTTAAAGACCGTAACTGTCGTTGAGGACCGTGAGGCCCTCGTCGGGGTTCTGTTTCAGCTCGAGCAAAAGATCATGATGGCGCATGCCACTGGTGCATATGCGGCTATGGTGATTGATGGGCCATCGGTGTCAAATCTCCCGGATAGCCCGAAGCCGGTCTGGTTTATCGTGTTTGGCATTTTGTTTGGCTTGATGTTCGGGTCTATCACTGCGGTGCTATTAGAAGCCATCAGTGCGCGGCGGAACTGAGGGGGTACTGATGGATCCCAGAACCATGTACGAAGCGTCATGGAAACATCAGCGTGAGCGTGAAGCTAATGTGCAAACTCAGTCGGGACTGGGGAACAGGCTCCGCAGGGCATTCACCAGAGATCGCTATGAAGTCGTGATGAGAATGCTCATGTTGGCAGGAGTGCGCCAGGGAGCGTTAATCGACGTAGGGTGTGGCAGAGGCGAAATTCTGCGTGCAGGTTCGGCCGTCTTTGATTATATGGTTGGGCTTGATATTTCAGAGGTGGAGCTCGAAAAGCTTCGAGGTGATCTACCAAAAGAAGTTGCTGATAAGACAATACTAAGCGCCATCGATTTAAATTCAACATGGCCTGTGGAGGACGGGAAATTCGATGTCGTCACTGCGCTGTCGGTGGTGGAGCATCTGTTTGATCCATATTTCATATCTGAGGAGTTGGCGCGAATTTGCAAGCCGGGAGGGTATGTTCTCATCGAAGTTCCCAATATCGCATATTTGAAGTATCGATTTTCCTTATTGCGCGGTGTATTTCCCCTCACGTCTGGGGATCCGGTGGGTTGGGATGGAGGACATCTTCATTATTTTACTCTTGAATCAATTTGTACTCTATTTGGCAGAGTTCGCTGTGAGCCTGTGTCAGTGAAGTGCGCGGGTCTACTTCATGGTTTGCGTGATTTGTGGCCCGCGATGCTCGGCAGTGATTTGCTGATCTTATTTAGAAAAGCGCGATGATTATTCTCGCAGCCGCGGTCATCGCTCTGGCCCTAATTTCGCTGCTCAGCTACGGATTTGTGCTGAGCAAGATACTGTGCGTCTTTCTTGGGATGATTATGCTTCTCGCGGCAGTGACTATGCCGCGTGATCGGCGTACGGGAATATTTAATCCGTGGGTGATCTTTACGCTTTCGTTTGTGCAGTATTACGTGCTCGGTCCGTTCGAGACCGTATATCTCTACGACGCCATGCATTACGCCACGGTGATCTATGGGCATCTGCGCCCGATTCCGGCGGATGATCTGATCCTTTCACGTGCGATTGTTGTCAGTCTTGTCGGGCTATTTTTTTCCTGGGCGGGATACCAGATTTACCTGATCGGCACGCGGCGACGTGCGCCAGAGACTGATTCGCAATGGGTGATCGATAGGCTGCGATTAAGGCGGGTTGTTCTGGTTTGTCTTGGCGTCGGGCTTTTTTCGTATGCGCTATTCTTCGCGAAGGTAGGGCTGGTTACCTACATCACGACGCCACGGGGGATGCGTCATTTTTTGTATGCCAAGGCGGAGGCTTTTGGATTTTTCTCTGATTTCGTGGCATCTGCTTTTGTGCTCGCTTCGGTCTATCTGCTAGAGAAATATACGGACAAGGAACGGCGAGCATTCATTCTGATTCTTGCCATGCTGATACCGTATGCGTACTTTCAGATGGCGATATTCTCTGGTTCACGAATCACAATCGTCAGGCCATTTTTGATTTTGCTATTTTACTACATGCTTTCTCACGGACGGACGCGACTAACGGCCAGGCTGGTGATGCTCGGTATTGTCATGTTGCTGTTTGTTGTTATTGGAGGGGTATTTCGATCGTATCTCGGTGCGCCGCATGCCGATGAGTTGGCGGTCCGTCTGCTAAAGCAGGGATGGAAGCATCCGAAAGAATGGTATGGCTTTGTCACACAATCGATGGATTACGTGCAATGCTATGACATCCTGCTTCTCTTGACGAATCGCTCGTATCCACTTGGGTACGGCTCCACCTATCTGAAATTCATTTATCAATTTATTCCTCGAACCATATGGCACGCGAAGCCGCAGAACGTCACCATAGTAATGGCGCAGCTCTTCCGCCCTGCACAGTTTGCGAAGGGCGTGACGTATAGCCCGGCTCTGCTGGGAGAGATGTATTACAATTTTGGAATGCCGGGTGTAGTGCTCGGCAGTTTCCTCGTTGGAATTGGATTGGGATGGATGTACCGGCTCGGGCGAGATCGCATGGATAGTGCGCCAGTCAGATTTTTTTACGTGACTTTGCTGGTTTGCATAATCGAGCAGGGGCGGGGTGCCTTCTACAACATTTCAATGACGTATATTGTTTTTTACATCATTCCCTTTCTTTTCGTGTGCAGACGTCAGGCTGGAGCGGATTCTGCGACTGAGCGGCTGGGCAGTGTCCGTGTGCCCGGCGTCACGTGGGAGGCGCACTGAGCGCGTTCTTCATGGGACGTCGGGCGATTATATTCGGTGGCGCGGGGTATATTGGATCGCGACTGGCCGTGCATTTACGAAGTCGCGGCTGGGATCATGTGTTGCTTGCGGACATTAGGTCCCCGAAGGAGCCACTTCCGGCGGGCGTCAATTATTCGTTCTGTGATGTCCGATCTTCGATACGCGGTCAAATCGGGGAACAGCAGACGGATTGGCTGTTCAATTTCGCTGCAGTGCATCGCGAGCCTGGGCATGGATTTCGTGAGTACTTTGACACGAATCTGCCCGGCGCGCGGCATGTGTGCGCGTATGCGGATCAGATCGGCTGCAAGAACATCCTCTTCACGAGCAGCATCGCGGTGTACGGAGAGATTACGGCGCCTACCGACGAGTACGCCAAGACTTACCCAGACACCGGGTATGGTATCTCGAAGCTCTGTGCCG
>DAHUZH010000044.1 GCA_027306695.1 Acidobacteriaceae bacterium | reverse complement strand
GTCTGCATAACCGGTACTTCCCGAAGCTGGATGAAGTCGTCGAGAGCATCGAAGGGCAATTCAAACAGTGGCTTCGCGGCAACATTGCCTTGCGCAGACTATGCGCAATTATTTAAGACGCTGAGTATAGTATTGGAGCGGGGCCTGTTTTTACCGCAGGAAAAACCGAACTGGAACACGACTGATGTCTTCCTCGACAACCGCTATCACACCACGGAAGTGTGGGCCGACAAAGATGGCAATCCTCTGCATCCCGGCACGGGTTATTGGGTCGGCGGCAATACCAAAGTTTACGGCGCGGCGCTGTTTCGCCTGCGCAAGGAGGACTTCGATGTGCTTCAACATAAAGGCGGCATTTCCCCGGAGTGGCCCGTCAAATACGACGTCTTCGAGCCGTATTACACCGAAGCTGAAAAATTATTTTGTGTCCATGGGCAGTTAGGATTTGACCCGACCGAGCCGTTCCACAGCAAGGAATATCCCTTCCCCCGCGATTACCAATGAACCACGCATGCAACAAATTCAAGAGGATGTCGCGGCACTTGGCTATCATCCGTTTCCTGTTCCGCTCGGCCTCAAGTTGAATGAGTCCGACCGAGTCGAAAGCAAGTGCATTCGTTGCGATACCTGCGATGGCTATCCGTGCATGGTGCACGCCAAGTCGGACTCCGACATCAACTGCATTCGCGCCATCATGCACCTGTCCAACGTCACGCTAATAACGGAAGCTAAGGTCACGCGATTGCTGGCCAATGCCACCGGCATGGCGGTCGCATGCGTCGAAGTGGCGCTTGGAGATTGGGAGTACACAACGACATTTTCCGGTGGGATTGTTGCCGCCTGCTGCGGCGCCATCAACTCCGCGGCGCTATTGTTGCGCAGCGCCAACGACCAGCATCCAAACGGCCTGGTCAACAGTTCCGATATGGTGGGCCGTCATTTTATGTTTCACCAGGCGGACGCCATCCTGGCCCTCTCGCTCACTCCCAATCCAAGCCGATAAATGAAGACCTTTGGCGTGAGCGATTTTTATTTTGGAGAAAAAGATTACCCCTACCCAATGGGAAATATCCAGCCCATCGGATCGTTTCATCACGAGATGATGAAAGCTGATGCGCCCGCAATCCCCCCCGCCTTCGTGCTGGAGAAAATTTCGTCGCATGCGGTCCCCTGGTGGCTCACCACGGAAGATTTGCCAGACCCGAACAACCGCGTGCAAGTCATCGACGGAAAGATTCGACTGGATTACACGAACAACAATGTCGAATCGTTTGAACGGCTCAAGGCGCGCTGGATCGACGTGCTCAAGCAGGCCGGGCATGCCGACTCTACCGTGAACATGCACGCATATTTCAAAAAGCGCATTCCTCTGGAAGGAGTCGGACACCAGAACGGAACCTGTCGCTTTGGCGTCGATCCAAAACAGTCGGTGCTCGACGTGAACTGCCGCGCGCACGATCTCGACAATCTCTACGTCGTCGATGCATCCTTCTTCCCGTCCTGCGGTGCGGTCAATTCGTCTTTAACGGTCATCGCCAATGCGCTGCGTGTCGGCGACCATCTGCTCGAACGATTGAAGTGAGGCAGACGGCTTGTGCAGCTCGTCGTACCGCACGCCACAGATTGTACCTTTGGCGGAAAAAATCTAGACGTGCTGTTCATCACCAGCGCGCGCGAAACGATGACACCGCAACAACTGCAACAAGCGCCGCTCTCGGGAAGTTTGTTCGCCATCGACGCTGATGTTCGCGGTCTTGCATGCACTCCATTTGCAGGATAATTCTGGCCGGTGGCGAACGGGGTAAGCGGGTTATACCTTCAATCCCGAACGCAGTTCCGGGGTTGCGCCATCGGCCAACCGTATGGCGGGGTTCTTCCGTAGGAGATCTGTAATAGCAAGCACCATTCGATCATCCAGCTCCTGAGCCTGGCGCAGCGGAATCGGATAGCGCGCGATTGCTGCGAGGCCAGAGTCGGTGAAACGCACACGAGCGTATGGTTTGGGAGTTTCCATGTGCAAACCAAAGTTTTGTTCGATCGTCAGATGTTGTTTCTCCAGCACGGGTTGATAGTCCGCATACAAGCGGTTGACGAATGCCAGCAATTCTTTTTCCGCCAACGTAACATCGCTCTCAGGGTGCAATGGAAGCGCAATCTCCCGCCATGTATATTCCGTCCCAGGAATCTGCTTAAAGAGCGGTGTCGCCTGGAACAGGACCGAGTTTGAAAATACGACAATGCGGCCGGTGGGCTGCATATCGATACCACTTCCAGAAAATTCCATCATGTAAAAGCGAACCAGGCCAATGTCCACTACTTCCCCGGAAACGCCGATCGCGCCGGAGTACACAACTGTAATGCGATCGCCGACGCGAACACCGTAACGCCCAACTAGGAAAAAATAGGCCGCAACTGACAAGATGACGGTTTGTAACGCCACCGCAACACCGGCTGTAATCAGCCCCGCGTAGGTCGCCAGAGAACTGAAGTCGCTGACAAACCCCAAAAGAATGACGACAAACATGCAGAAGCCAGTGACAACCCTCCGCAAAACAAGAAACTGCCGCCGCCGCCGCGCATCGCGGATGTAACGGAAAGTGGCACGACGCCACAACTCCGAGAAGAGCCAGATCAAGCCAAGGGAAAACAGAATCGCCGCCACACGAAGAAGCACGGAACGCAGGACACTTATGTATTCGCGTTCAATCGAAGCCTGGAGTTGATTCTGGCTGGCCTGGCTTTGCTCCAGCAGAATCAGTTCCTGGCTGAGTGGTATGGCCGCGCTGGAGAGCAGCTTGAAGCGCTGCACCACGGCCTCCATCGCATGCGGGTCCTGCGCGGCTGTTGCTTGCGGCGCAGTGGTCGCGTGTGAAGGCGAAGCAGTCGCGGAAGTCGATTGCCAGTTCCCTGGATTCGCTGGTCCATGTGCGCCGCTTGTTTGCGCTCCGGCTTGAATTTCAAGCTGGCCCTCCTGGAGCGTCGCGCGCAGCGCGGCGAGCAACGGCGCTCGAAGCTGTTGTGTGGAGATCTGTACATCCTGTGTCTCATCCTGGATTTGATCGAGAGCGCGCAAGGCGCCCACCAGGTGGAACATCTGCCCAATCTGCCCCACTAGCCCTTCATCTTGTGC
The DNA here is from genome assembly GCA_027306695.1 of Acidobacteriaceae bacterium. Lineage (GTDB taxonomy): Bacteria > Acidobacteriota > Terriglobia > Terriglobales > Acidobacteriaceae > JAKAAZ01. The sequence continues at coordinate 24,361 of DAHUZH010000044.1, read as the reverse complement.
ATTCATGATAGGAAGAACCGGAGGAACTGTCTTGGGAACGGCCTGGGATTTTCCGTCCTCAGCCACCGTGCCCGCCACAATCGGGAGGGATGCTGTGGGGACCGTCCGCTGCAAAGCCAGAATTTTTCCAGTCAGATCGGTGGCCGCACCATTGGATTTTTCCGCCGACGTCAAAAAGGAAGTGAGCTTCTGCAAATTGTCTTGCAGCGCCTGCGCTAGCTGGAGCTGTCCCTGCAACGTATCGCGCTGCGCCATTAAAGCAGCACGCTCCTTCGCGGCAACCAGCGAAATTTTTCGGTTCACAGCGTCCAGTTCAGTTTTAAGATTTTGGATTTGCGGCCCGATGCTCTGTTGCATCTTGAGGATATTTTGGCCATCGATCGCGTTTTGCGTTATACCGGCCGGTGCGGTCTTCTCGGATGTCTGTCCGATCAACGTTGCCTCTGCAAGTGCCGATTGAAACTCCAGCTTTACAACCTGTCGAGCAAATGCCTGCCCGTTTTCGATGTACAACTCATCGCCCGCGCGCATCGCGTAGGCGTCCGCGCTGTCCCACTGCCGAAACCATTTCAGTACCAGGTTCAGATGATCCAGGACCCGTTTTCCAGAATTCGGTGCGGTCGTCTGGCCGACTATAAGTGGAGAGCAGGCGAGGACTGAAACCGCTGCCAATACAGCCCAGGCACGAAACAATTTGTGCGCAATCCGCATGCGGTTCTCCCAAAAATAAATAGTCGCATTTTTCATGGTATCTGGAGAAGAATATTCAAGGCAGCGGCGTCAGCAAGACTGCCGGGGTTCGCGCCTTTTATTTCTCGCGCGCTACGACGAAGTCCGGCACCCACAACAGCGCCCGTTTGAATTCGGAATCCGGCAGGATGGAAAGATTTTTTCGCGCTGCTTCCGCGTGCCCATAGGCCACCTGCATTGCGTAATCGAGCGAACCATTGCGTTGCAGAATCGCGAGAATCCGTTCGTGGCTGACGCGGGTGAAGGACTGGTCTTCGATGACGGCCAGAATGTCCGCTCGTTCCTCGACCGTGCCATGCTGCAACGAATGCACCACGGCCAGAGTCGCCTTGCCTTCGCGCAGGTCACTGGCGGTCGGTTTGCCCAGGATTTCATCGCTCGCCGTCAGGTCCAACACATCGTCCACGATTTGAAAAGCCAGTCCGAGATTGCGTCCGTAATCGCCCAGCAGCTCTTCCATCTGCTGCGAAGCCCTGCCCAGCACGCAGCCCAGTTGCATGGAGACGCGAAACAAGCAGGCCGTCTTGCGATAGATCAGCTCGTAGTACTCCTGCTCCGTCACGGCGCGGCCCAGGCGCTCCATCTGGAGCATCTCTCCTTCGACCATCTGCTGTGTCAGGTTGATGAGCAGATCGAGCACGCGGAAGTTGCGCTCTTCCAGCGCCACGCGAAAGGCCTGCATGTACATCCAGTCGCCCGCCAGCACGCATTTGGAATTGCCCCATTGCGTGTTGGCCGACGGACGTCCACGCCGGATGTCGGCCAGATCGATGATGTCGTCATGCACCAGCGTCGCCGTATGCACCATCTCAACGACTGCGCCCAGCCGGATGCTGCTGTTTCCCGTGTAACCCAGCGCCTTCGCAGCCAGCAGCAGCAACGCGGGACGGATACGCTTGCCACCACCCTCCCGCAGATACCCGGCAATTTCTGTGATGGAATCGACATCGGAGGTGGAAAGACGTTCAAATTCCCGTTCAATGGCAACCAGGTCGTCGCGCAGCAGGTCGAATACTTCTTTCGCCGTCGTGATGGCCGCTGTACTCAAAATCGCTCCGCCTCTGTTCCCCAGCTACAGTGCATGCTGCCGTTGGCTGTAAGCTCCAGCCTCTAATTCGATCGATAATTCGTGAACTGCAAGTCGATGCCGAAATCATGTTTCTTCAACATTGCAATCATATCCTGCAATGTGTCCCGGTCTTTGCTGCTGACACGGACCGTGTCACCCTGGATGCTGGCCTGCGCCTTGTTTTTCGAGTCTTTAATCAGCCGGACAATCTCCTTCGCCTTTTCCGTCGCAATGCCCTGCTGAAGCGTGATCTTCTGGCGAACGCTGGAGCCAGTGGCTGGCTCGATCTTGCCATAGCTCAACGCTTTCAGGGAAACACCGCGCTTGGCCAGCTTCTGTTGCAGAATCTCCGTGACAGCTTTGAGTTTGTACTCGTCGCTGGAGGCGAGCTGGATCGCTTCCTCGCCTTCCAGCTTGATCTCCGAGTGGGTGTCCTTTAAGTCAAAGCGGGTGCGAATTTCTTTCGATGCCTGGTCCACCGCATTCAGGACCTCTTGCGCGTCTACTTTACTTACGATATCGAAGGAATTCTCGGTTGCCATAATTTCCTTACCAACCTTTCCTTATTTTGACCTTGTCCCGTGTCCCACCAAAAAACCGGTGGAAGTTTTCCGTGGTGGTCAAAGCCATGGTCTCATAGTCCACCCCGCACACCTCGGCCAACTTCTCCGCCACGTTTCTCACCATTGCTGGCTCATTCCGCTGGCCGCGATGCGGAACTGGTGCAAGAAAGGGCGCATCGGTCTCTATTAACAGCCGGTCTGCGGGAATTTGTGCCGCCACATCGCGGATGGGCTGCGCCTTCGGGAAGGTGATATTTCCAGCAAAAGAGACCAGAAAGCCCATGCCCATGGCCTGCTCGGCGTGTTTCTGCTCTCCGGCAAAGCAGTGCAGAACGCCCCCCAAGCCGGTCGGCCGCCAATGCTGCTGCAGAAGCTCCAGTGTGTCGTCCCAGGCGTTGCTGCTGTCCGCCGAGGCCCGGCAGTGAATCAAAATCGGCAGCTTGTATGCGGCGGCAATTTCCATCTGCTGAACAAACACATGCTTCTGCGTCTCGCGTGGCGAATGGTCGTAGAAATAGTCGAGGCCGATTTCGCCCACGGCCACCACTTCCGGCTCCGCAGCCAGCGTGTCGAGCGCATCCAACGCAGCCGCGTCCGCCAATTGTGCTTCGTGAGGATGAATTCCGGCACTGACCACGATCTGCGGCATCGCAGGATTGGATGCGTACTGGCGGCTCAACTCCAGCGCGCGATGCATTGTAGCCGGACCGTCTCCAATGCCGACGGCCAGCACAGTCTCTACGCCAGCCTCGCAGGCACGCACCAGCATCGCCTCGCGGTCTTCCGCATAGCGGTCGCTATCCAAGTGTGCGTGCGAGTCCACCAGCATGTGCAGGCTGTCCTCCGCCCCAATAAAATAATCCGGGTGCCCCATCCTCGCCGCGCTTTGTGCGGCTAGGGTGGGTCTATTTCAGGCGCGCGCCAATTTCGACATCTTCCAGAAATCCAGCCAGCACCGGCGTACCTTTTTCGCCCACAGAGGCGGCAACGATCATGCCATTCGACTCCAGCCCGCGCAACTTGCGCGGCGCGAGATTGGCAACAATGACTACCTTGCGCCCGATCAGGCTCTCCGGCGTGTACGCTTCGGCGATGCCTGCGACAATCTGGCGTTGCTCGTAGCCCAGGTCCACTTCCAGGCGCAGTAAGCGATCGGCCTTGGGAACACGCTCGGCGACTCGGACGATGGCGACGCGCAGCTCCACTTTGGCAAAGTCTTCAATGGCGATCTTGGGATTTTCCGCTGCAGCGAGGGTGGGCGTGGCATCGACTGCAGGAGCAGGCGCGTGTGGCTTGGCTTCTGGTGCTGGAGGCGTAGGCGCAACGGCAGCCGGATGTGTTGTGTGTGTGTCAACAGTTTCTTTCGTAACTAATGCCGGGATAGCAACCTCAGTTACGGGTATCGCGGGAACCTGCTTCGCCGTCTCTGTCGCAGTCTGTGCGGGGTATTTGTCTTCCAACTCTTGCATACGAGTGATCGCGTCCTTTTCCGCGCGGGGAAATACCGGGCCAAGCTGGCCGAGCTTTGTGCCCGGCTTCAACCCTCCCCACTGCAATTCTTTCAGGTCTGCCTGCGTGATGTCGCCCAGGCCAAGTTGCCGCCAAACTTTTGCCGCCGCGTCGGGAATCACTGGATATGCGAGGGCCGTAATGATGCGAATGGATTCGGCGGCGGTATAGAGGATTTCCGCAAGATATTGGCGGTCCTTTGGATCGGAAGATTCACTTATCTTCCATGGCGCACTTGCTGTGATAAATCCATCCACCGAACCGATCAACGACCAGGCAGATTCAAGCGCATGTGAAAAATCCAAGTTATCAAACCCTATAGAGATGGATATTTCTTGGAAGTGCGCCACACTGCCTATGCCTTCACAAGCGTCAGTCAACACTGCATTTTCTTTGTATCGATAGTTGGCAGTCTTCGCTTCCGGCACAACCCCGCCAAAATACTTCACAATCATCGTCAGCGTGCGGCTGACCAGATTGCCGTAGCCATTGGCCAGATCGGAGTTATATCGCTGCACCAGTGCGTCGAAGCTGAAGCTGCCGTCCTGCCCGAAGACGATTTCACGCAGCAGAAAATAGCGCAGCGCGTCCGCGCCCAGTACGTCGAGCACGGTCTCCGCCCGCACGATGTTGCCGCGCGACTTCGACATCTTCGACTGCTCGAACAGAAGCCAGCCATGCGCGACAATGCTCTTCGGCAACGGTAAATCTGCGGCCATCAGAAACGCGGGCCAGTAGACACAGTGAAAGCGGCTGATCTCCTTGCCGATCAATTGCACATCTGCCGGCCAGTATTTTTCAAGCAGCGTCGGATCATCGCTGCCGTAGCCGAGCGCCGTGATGTAGTTGGCCAGCGCATCCATCCACACGTAGATGACGTGCCTCTCATCGCCGGGGACGGGAATGCCCCAGTTGAAGCTGGTCCGGCTGATGGACAGGTCGCGCAGTCCGCCGCGCACAAACGCCACCACTTCATTGCGGCGCGCCTCCGGGCGGATGAAGTCCGGGTGCTGCTCGTAATACTCCAGCAGCTTGCGCTCAAACGCCGACAGCTTGAAGAAATAATTCTCCTCGCTCACCGTCTCCGTAATGCGTCCGCAGTCCGGGCATGCCGTCCCCGGCGGCCCTTCGACATACAGCTCGTCCCACACGCAATACTGGCCCGTGTACGTGCCTTTGTAGATGAAGCCGCGCTCCTGCAATACGGTGAATAGGTGCTGCACGCCGCGCTTGTGTCGCTCTTCCGTGGTGCGGATGTAGTCGTCGTAAGTGAGGCCCATGCGGTCCCACAGCGCGCGAAACTCACTCGACACGCCAGCGGCGAATTCCTGCGGCGTCTTGCCCGCCTTTGCAGCGGAGCGTTCGATCTTCTGGCCATGTTCGTCGGTGCCGGTCAGGAAATAGACGTCGTAGCCGCGCATCCGCTTCCACCGCGCCAGTGTGTCGGCGGCGACCGTCGTATACGTGTGCCCCAGGTGCGGGCGGGCATTCACGTAGTAGATCGGCGTCGTTATGAAAAACTTTGGTCTGCTACCTTGCTTGTTTTCTTGGGTTGGCATGCCGTTGGCGCTTGGTCCTCGCGCGTCCGGCTGGAGAGAGCGAGCCACCCTTTATCTTAGGGGCCGAAGAAAGCGGCGTCAATTGCGCATACGCCGCTCTGCTAAAATCCGCTGTAACCATCTGTAACCATCCAAACTCTCGGGACATAAAAACCTTCGTGTATCGCACCTACCGGCAATCTCTATTCGTGCACCTTCGCGCTGTCCTCCAGGAAAAATTTCAGGTGGAGATTGCTCGCCTGACGGTCGAAGAGCCTCCCAAGGTGGAGATGGGCGACTACGCCCTGCCGATCGCCTTCGAGTTGGCGCGCACGCTGCGCAAAGCCCCGCGGAAGATCGCGGAAGAACTGGTCGCCGCACTTGGCAGCGTACCCGGATTCACGGGATTTGAAGTTGCGGGAGCGGGCTATATCAACTGCAGGCTGGATCGTGGCCCCGTGGCGCGGAAATTTGTGGAAGTAGAGCAGTGGTTACCACCCTTGGATTACGCCCTTTTGGAGCACACCAGCATCAATCCCAACAAGGCTGCCCATGTGGGCCACTTGCGGAATGCCATCCTGGGCGACACGCTGGCGCGCTTTATGCGATGGGGATCGAGCAAAAGCCTCAGCTTCATGCCTCCCCGCGTGCAGAACTACATCGACAACACCGGCGTGCAGGTGGCCGATGTGGTCGTCGGCCTCACCCATCTCGAAGAAATGGATCTCTCTGGAGTCAAGCGCTGGATGGAGACCCTGCGCCAGAGCAATGAGCGCATCGATTTTGTCTGCTGGGACCTCTATGCCCGTGTTTCGCAGTGGTATGAGGCCGGTCTAGACCAAAAAGAAGCGCGCAAACAAATCCGCCTCGACACGCTGCACGCACTGGAGGCGGGCAGCAACGAGATGGCAGTCATCGCCGATTTAGTCTCCACGGCGATTGTGCGTCGCCATCTGGAAACCATGCAGCGCCTCGGCATTGAATATGATTTCCTCCCACGCGAAAGCGAAATTCTCCATCTGCATTTTTGGGACGCGGCCTTTGCGTTGATGAAGGAAAAAGGCGTGCTTTATCAGGAAACACAAGGCAAAAATGCTGGCTGCTGGGTCATGCGCCGCGCGGGAACGGCGGGCGCAGACGGAGAAAACCCCGACGAAGAAGCCAAGGTGATCGTGCGTTCCAATGGAACCGTTACCTATGTCGGCAAAGACATCGCGTATCACTTATGGAAGTTCGGCAAGCTCGGTTTAGACTTCGGCTATTCGCGATTCCATACCTACCCAGACGGCGAGGAATGCTGGATTTCAACCGAACATGGCGAAGAACCGCATCCAAGTTTCGGCCATGCAAGTGTCATCTATAACGTGATCGATTCGCGCCAGGCCGATCCCCAGAACAATGTGATTGAGGCGCTGTACGGCATGGGCTTCACGAAAGAAGCGGAGAATTATCACCACTTCTCCTATGAAATGGTCGCGCTGACTCCGCGCTGCGCAACGGAACTGGGCTACGTCATTTCCGAAGAAGATCAAAGCCGGCCGTTCATCGAGGTCTCCGGGCGTAAGGGCTTCGGCGTCAAGGCCGACGACCTGATCGACAAGCTGATCGCCGCTGCACTGGTGCAGGTAAACGCGCGCCATCCTGAGCGCAGTGAGGCGGAGTGTCACAGCATCGCCAGCAAAATTGCCATCGGCGCGCTGCGTTATTACATGCTGCGTTACACGCGGAACACCATCATCGCGTTTGATTTTCAGGACGCGCTCAGCTTTGAAGGCGAAACTGGCCCGTATGCGCAATATGCCGTGGTGCGCGCGGCGAACATCTTTCGCAAAGCCAACATCACGCCTGCCGATGCGTTGCGTGCGTTCGAGAAGATCGATGCTGCCGCATATTTTTCTGGCGAAGATGGAGACAGTCTTTGGGAGTTGTGGCTGCTGGCGTCAAAGTCCGTGCATATGCTGGAACGTTGCATCCAAAGCACGGAACCGGCCTACATGGCGAAGTATGCGTTTCAACTGGCGCAGCAGTTCAGCAATTTTTATCATCGCCACCATATCCTGACCGAAAGCGATCCGAACAGAAAGGCCGTTCTCCTCGCGACCGCTGCCGTTGCTCAACGCGAACTCATCCGCGCACTCGCGTGGATGGGCATCGAAGCGCCGGATGTGATGTAGGCAACTTCCTATGATCTCGGAGTCATTCTGAGCGATCAGAATGACTCTTTTTTTTCTGGCTTCAACATGGCCTCACTTCCCGTAGCTGCGCACCCACTCCACGATGCTGCGCACGGCCACGCCGGACGGTCCCTTGGCGATCCACGGCTTTTGCTCTTCCATCCAGGCCACGCCTGCAATATCCAGGTGAATCCAGGGTGTCTCATCGACAAATTCTTTCAGAAACATGGCCGCTGTAATCGCGCCGCCCCAGCGGCTGTTGCCGGTGTTGGTAATGTCTCCAATGTGGGAGACGATCATGTCGCGATATTCGTCCTCGACCGGCAGACGCCAGAACTTTTCGCCGGAAATTTCCAGCGCCTTGTGGAAGTGCTCGTAGGTCGCGTCGTCGTTCGAGAACACACCGGCATTCACCATGCCAAGCGCCACCACGCAGGCCCCGGTCAGGGTCGCCGCATCGATCAAGTGGGTCGCCCCAAGCTGCTTCGCGTAATGCAGGCCGTCGGCCAGCACCATGCGCCCCTCGGCGTCCGTGTTCAGCACCTCAATCGCCTTGCCAGACATCGCGATGGCAATGTCGCCCGGCTTGTATGCCTTGCCGGAAGGCATATTTTCCGCCGCGCAAACAATGCTTATGACTCTCACGTTGGGCTTCAACTGCGCAATCGCCCGCATGGCCCCGATCATGGCCGCGCCCCCGGCCATGTCGTATTTCATCTTCTCCATGCCATCGGCGGGCTTGATGGAAATCCCGCCAGTATCAAAGGTAATTCCCTTGCCCACCAACGCGAGCACTGGGCTGTCCTTTGGCGCATTCTTTGGTTCATAACGCATCACGATCAGCTTGGGCGGCTCCTCGGAGCCTTGGGCAACCGCCCAGAACGCGCCCATCTTGAGTTCTTTAATCTTCTCCGTGCTGTGCACCTCGCACTGCAAGCCCTGCTCTTTACACATCGCGGCGGCACGCTCGCCCATGATCGTTGGCGTCAGGCGGTTGCCCGGCTCGTTGACCAGCGCGCGGGTAAAGTTCTGCGACTCGCCAAGTATGACTCCTTCGCGGAACGCCGCCTCCACTACCTTCTTGTCTGCATTGGCCGGAGCTACTACGGTGAACTGCTCGATGGCTCGATCTTTGCGGTCGGAACGATAGGTGTCTGGATCGAAGTCACCGACAAACGCACCCTCCACCGCCGCACGCGCCGCTGCCGCCAAAGAGATGCCCTCATGCTCAGGCAGGACAAGCGTCACGCTGCGAATGCTGCGCGGCTTGGCGAAGCGGACCGCAGCCCCGGCGGCTTTGCGAATTTCATGGACCGATACTTTCGATAGCTTTCCTAAGCCAATGATTAAAAGCCTCTTGGACTTCAATTCTAAGGGCGAATAAAGCAGTAGTGTCTCGCAGGCACTGGCAGTAAATTCCCCGCTGGCCAATACAGGTTTATCCGCGCCGGCAATGGTGGAATCTTTCGTCAGCAGCACGGGCTGTGCGGAAGCGTTTTTATCTTTGGAAGTGGCGGCATCGGCTGCGAGAACAACCAGCAACTCTGCCGCAAGGGTTGAAGCGGATTCAAATTTCAATTCCGTTTTCATCGTGTTTTTCAGGTTTCCTTTCAAATTTTAGGTCGGTTTCCTGGTTCGTGCAGATTTAGGGATGAGTCATTCTTCACTCCGGCCGCAATCACCCTCTGGATTCTTCGCTGGGCCAGAATGACTCCCTCCCGATCTGCAAACCATCAACAGGAAAAATGCTCTCAAAAGCTGTTGTCTCGCACACTACGTATTCCGCCGTTTACTCGCTGCAATCGCGGCCCGGGCGCTGCGATCATCTTCCCGGCGTTTTTCTGTTTCCCGCTTGTCCCATGTCTGCTTGCCTTTCGCAACGGCCAGCTCACATTTCACCCTGCCCTTACGAAAATAGAGCCGGGTAGGAATCAACGTCAGGCCCTTCTGCTGCACTTTGCCCAGCAGCTTGCGGATCTCCTCGCCATGCAGCAGCAGCTTGCGCGTCCGAACGGCATCGTGGTTGGTATAGCTGCCGTGGGAGTAGGGGCCAATGTGCAGATTCAACAGAAACGCCTCCCCGTCCTTCACCAACCCGTAGGCATCGCGCAGGTTGGCCTTGCCCTCGCGGATGGACTTGACCTCAGTCCCGCGAAGCGCCAGGCCGGCTTCAAATTTATCCAGCAGAAAATAGTTGTGTCCAGCCAGCCGATTCACCGCCGCATCGCGTTCGCCAGAGGCAACGGGATCGCGCGGCTTCGGCTTTTTAGGCGGATTCGGAGTCAGGATGGTCGGCGGACGGGGCATAGTTCGGCGCTGCAACCCCTCATGCTAGCACGCGAAGCCGGGCCTCTGCGGCCTTGCGGGCGAGGCATGGCTCCAAGCGAAAAGCGGATTTGCGATGGTATACTCACCTCACGACCCGCAGCTTTATGGCCGCACTCTATCTGTAGTTTTCAAGGGCTGAAAGAAGCGTGGCGGGATGCGTCGGATTCATGCCTTTGTACCCTAATTTTTCTCTCGATCATCACTCTTCTCCTCCTGCAAGCGCACTTGCGTATCCACACCGAAACGGGTGCGTGGGGTCCAGCATGCGTCGCCATCCACGGTTGCTGGTCTGGTTCTGGCTTTTGCTGCTGACTTTTGCCATCCAGGGATCTTTCTCTCCATTGCACGCGGAATCCGCAAAAAAATATTACAACGAAGGTAAAAACGCCGAGATTCGCGAAGATTACATCACCGCCTATCAGGACTACCGGCAAGCGTGGCTGAAAAGACCGCAGGACATGAAGTACAAGGAGTCGTATCAGCGGCTTCGCTCCCTTGCGGCCTACCAATACGTCGGTCTGGGACATAAGTTGCGCGATCAGGGGCAATTGAATGACGCCCTCACCGATTTTCTGCGCGCGCTCGCCATTGACCCCAGTTATGAGGCGGCCCAGCAGGACGCAGCGAAGATGCGCGCCCTCATCAATGGCCAGGCCACTACGCCGCGCAACCCGAACGATATTTCTGTCACCTCCGCGCAGGCGCAACAGGAATTGCAGTCCCTCAGCGGCCCCCTTCAACTCAAGCCGATTTCAAATGAACCCATCACCATCCACATGGTGGCGGACACTAAAGTGGTGTACCAGACCATCGGAAAAATCGCTGGAATCAACGTGCTGTTCGATCCCGATTACACCTCGAAGCGCATTCCCATCGACCTGGATCGGGTGACACTCTACGACGCTCTGCGCAGCGTCGCCTTTGTTTCGCAGACCTTCTGGCGTCCGGTAACTGCGGACACGATTTTTGTGGCCGCCGATACCCGGCAAAAGCGTGCGTCCCTCGAAGAACAGGCGGTGCAGACGTTTTATCTGGGAAACGTCACACAGGCCAACGATCTGAACGAAATCCTGAACGCTGTACGCAACCTGATGGACACCACGGTCAAAATGCAGGCTGTTCCCAGCCAGAACGCCATCGTCATGCGCGGCACGCCGGACCAGCTTTTGCTGGCGCAGAAGATCATCGACGACCTCGATAAAACGAAGCCCGAAGTGGTCGTCGATATCGCGGTGCTGGAAATCAACAAAGACCTGCTGCGTAATATAGGCCTGCAACTGCCCGGCTCCATCGGAGTGCAACTTCAAACCTCGACCGCCGTGACCAATTCATCGACGGCATCCTCAGTAGCAAACCCAACGACAGGAATCACCGGCAGCACCGGCAGCAGCCTGACGCTGAACGATCTGGGCAACCTGAATGCCACCAACTTCGGCATCAGCATCGGTGCGGCGACCCTGAATATGCTGCTGACTGATTCCGACACGCGCGTGCTGCAAAACCCGCAGATTCGCGCGGTGGACGGCGAAAAGGCCACGCTGAAAATCGGCTCGAAAATCCCAATCGCAACCGGATCGTTCTCTCCCGGTGCGGGCATCGCCGCGGCAGGCATCAGTCCGCTCGTCAGCACGCAGTTCACTTACATCGACGTCGGCGTCAACATCGAGATGCAGCCGACCATCCACTACGACGGCGATGTGTCGATGAAGCTCCACATTGTCGTCTCCAACGTCACCAGCTACACCAATCTTGGCGGCATCACCCAGCCGATCATCGGCCAGCAGGATCTGCAGCAGAATATCCGCATGAAGGAAGGCACGGCCAATCTGCTGGGAGGAATTCTCCAGCACACTGAGAGCCTGACGGTAGGCGGCACGCCGGGGTTGGGCGAAATCCCGCTGATCAAATACTTATTCAGTTCGCAGCAAACGGAAACGATCAATGACGAAATCGTGTTCCTGTTGATTCCGCATCTGGTGCGAAACATCAGCCTAAGCCCGCTGAACCTGCGCACGGTGGATACGGGCACAGGCACGAATGTCAGTCTGCGAATGGACCCGACCGTCCCTCCGGGGGTTGCGTCGAGCATCATCCAGCGGACCGGCAAGCCGCCGCTTACATTTGAGCCAAGCACGCCTCCTCCCACAGCGGCGGAAGCTGTGAACCAGTCCGCAACGCGGATGGCGCAGAGCGCACAGAATGCAGGCGAAAATTCCGCGCCGGCAACAGGAACGCCGCTGCAACTTTCTTTCTCTCCGCAGCAAAGCACGCATAAAGTCGGCAGCACGTTCCAGATGAAGGTGGACCTGACGGGTGGGCACGACATCTTCTCGGTCCCGATGCAGTTGCATTATGACCCGCAGGTGCTCTCGCTGGTCAATGTGGACACGGGCAATCTGCTGGCGAAAGACGGCCAGACCACAGCGCTGGTCCATCGCGACGACCCCAGCGGAAATGGAGATGTGACCATCAGCACGTCGCGGCCTCCTGGAGTGCATGGAGTCACCGGCAACGGCGACGTCTGCGTACTGACGTTCCAGGCCAAGGCCCCCGGCGACGCGACGGTACAGGTCATGCAATCCGCAGCGCGCAACAGCGCACAGACCATCCTGCCCATCGTTGCTGGCCCTCCTGCTGTGGTACATGTGCAGTGACGGATAGACCTGCGGTAACCTGAAAAAGTCAGGAGTATTTTGTGATGTCAGGCAGTGGGAGGGACGTGGTTTTTCGTCAGCGCAGCCAGCACGGTCTCTCCCTGGTGGAGCTGATTGTTACGGTTGCCATCCTGGCCATTCTTGCTTCCGTAGCGTATCCGATCGCGCGGTTCCAGATCCAGCGGGAAAAGGAAAAAGTCCTCCGCGACGACCTCTGGGAGATGCGCCATTCCATCGACAAATACAAGGACGCAGCCGACCGTGGCGCAATTGCAGGTTTATCGATCGACAGCTTCGGTTATCCTCCCGACCTCGACACGCTGGTCAACGGCGTCGATATCCAGGGGCATAAAGTGAAATTTCTGCGTGCGATTCCGGTCGATCCCATGACCGGCAAGCAGGATTGGGTGTTGCGCTCCATGCAGGACGATCCAGACAGCGACTCCTGGGGCGGCCAGAATGTTTTTGATGTGCATTCCAACTCCGACGGCACCGCATTGGATGGGACAAAATACAATACATGGTAGTTTGCGCACAGGCTGACAGGAAGATGGGGACCAATCCCTCCCACTCGCGCAAGCGGCGCATCCAGGCCGGCTTTACGCTGGTGGAGTTGATGGTGGTGATGCTGATCATCTCCGTTCTGCTCGCCATCGCCGTACCCAGCTATATCTCCGCCATTCGCAGTGCGCGGGAGGCCGCGCTGCGCCAGGACCTGCATACCATGCGCGACGCCATTGAGCAATACACAGAAGACAAGGAGGAGGCGCCCCAGTCGCTCGACGATCTGGTGCAGGCCGGTTATCTAAAAGCACTCCCCATAGACCCGATGACCCACTCCAGCGATACCTGGGTCCCCGACGAATCGGATTCCATGACCAGCGTCGACCAGTCGCAGCCCGGCATCGACGATGTGCACAGCGGTTCCGACCAGACGGGTAGCGATGGCGTGCCATACTCGCAATGGTGATACAACCGGACGCTGAACGAAGCAGGCTGCCCAGCCAGTCTGACGTCTACCGCAAATACCTCGAACTGCAAACAATCGCTGTGGACCGCTTTCACGGCCCCTTAGCAGGACATTTGATTGTCTCCGCAGGGTTTGGTATGGAAGGTACAGAGTTGGCGCTCGCCGCTACCCTGGCCGGGGGTGTTTTTTTAGGCGTCGAGCCAAACCCGCAACGGCTAAAGGCCGCAATCCGCAACGCTTCCTGCGATTTTATGGTCAACACCCTGGACGAGGCCTTGCGGGTGTTGAAAAATGAACTTCGCAAGCAAAAGCCTCTGTCCGTGGGCCTGCTCGGCGATGCCTCTGAGATTCTACCGGCCATGGTGGAACGCGGCGTGCAACCGGACTTGATCGCCGATACTTCGCCGCTGGGCGATGCCACGCGGTATGCCGTTTCCAGCCCGCAGCCAGGCCCAGCTCACGTCGAAGCCGCAATGGAAGCGCATCGGCTCGCGCTTCGGAAATTCGTCGAACGCGGGGCTGGCATTCTTCCTGACGGTGCAGGCATGCGATATGCACTGAGCAATGAGCTTTTCCGCGACTCGCGGCCGACGGATGCTTTGGCGCATGCAGTAACTATCGAAGTGGTGTGGACGGCAGATAATTTACAGGATTTACAGCAGTTGGACCGCATCGCGTTGGAACTGCTGCCCGCAGAAGATTTTGTTCGCCGCGACTGGCTGGAAGGTGCGCCCGGCTGTTTCTATCGCCAGCTTCCGCTGCAACGTGTATTGGGGGTCCTGCCGGACGAGCTGCCGCAACTGCTGGACGCCTTCACGCGCGCCAATTCTTTGCAGTCGCCAGCTTCCGTTTGCTGGATGGCGCAAGACGGAGCGCAGCAGACACTCCCGCTATAGCACAATGAGTCACTCCTTCCCCACACAGCCTTGTCATTCCGACCGAAGATCGTTCGCTACGGCGAATGATCGAAGTGGAGGGACCTGCGGTTGCTGTCATTTGGCTCCGCAAGTTCGAACTCGATCCTGCAAAGTTAGCATAGCAATACTCGTCATCCTTCGGTCGCCGCGGCGACCGAAGGATCTCTGTATTTCAATCGACAAGCGAATGCACAGATTCTTCCCCTTCGACAAGCTCAGGGTCAGAATGACGAATATTATTTTTATTTTTGATTACAAAAGAGCGCGAGAATCTCTGGCCGTCTCCGCAATCTCCTGAATCGCTTTCCACAAAGCAGCGATGCCGCGCCCGTCCTTGGCTGAGCACACCAGAATTTCGTCAGTCGCCAGGGCCTCGCGCAATCTTTTAACGGCAACCACGCGCTGGTTCCCGGAAAGTTTGTCTGCCTTCGTACCGACGATGATCCGTGGCCTGCCGATGCTGTCCAGATACTCCGCCAGAATAGCATCGCCCGGCTGCGGCGGCACATTCATGTCCACCAGGCAGACGCAGGCGGCGAGCGTTTCCCTTTCGGCCAGATATGGGTTGATGAAGGAAGGCCATTCCGCACTGATGGAGCGTGAAATCTTGGCATATCCATAGCCTGGCAGGTCGGCCAGAATCAGCTCCGGCATGGCTGGCGTCTGCATATACAAGGCAAAAAAATTGATGGCGCGGGTGCGTCCCGGGGTCGAGGAGACACGCGCCGCCGACTCTCCCAGCAGCGCATTGATCAGGCTGGATTTGCCCACATTGGAGCGGCCTAGGAACGCAATCTCCGGCACGGAAGAAGCTGGGAACTGCGCGGCGCTGGTTGCGGAAAGAAGAAAATTTGTTCGATACCGGGGCATGGCGGGGCCTTGGGCCGGTTCGGCCTTAACTTTACTGTACGCGATACGGGAAGGTCACGGACGCTTCCCCGCCGTCATACTCCGGCATCACGCGGTTGCGGCCCGCCTGCTTGGCTGCATAGAGTGCGACGTCCGCCGTTTCCACCAGCAGGTCGGCACGCATATTTTTGTCTGGGACCTGCGCGGCAACCCCAACGCTAATAGTCAGGCTCAACATATGGCCGATTCCCGCATCGATGAGCATTCCGCGCACGTTGGAGCAGAGGCCTTCCGCCATCGTCCTCGCGGTGGCCAGATCGACATCCGGCAACAGCACAGCGAACTCTTCTCCGCCATAACGTGCAATCACGTCACTGGGGCGTCGCGCCATTTGCCGCAGGGTTGTAGCAACGGCTTGGAGACAATGGTCGCCTGCCCTGTGTCCAAAGGTGTCGTTAATGCGCTTGAAATGGTCGATGTCCACCATCATCATGGCCAACGGCCTGCCGGTACGGCGTGCGCGACGCCATTCCATATCTAATCCATCGTCGAAACGTCTGCGATTGGCCAAACCTGTCAGACTGTCCTTCTGCGCCTGTTCCTGCATCTGCTGATACGCGGCCTCCAGTTTCTGCTCGGCATCGACACGCTGAGATATCTCGCGAATATTGGCCACGAAGGAATTGGGCATGCCGCTGATCGAGTCCGGCAGAGACCGTATGCTTGCTTCCATCCAGCAATAGCGTCCATTCTTATGCCGCGTGCGATAGCGAAAGATGCGCCGGTCTTCCCCATGCGACATCTCTTGAAGAATTCTTTGAAACGGCCCTACGTCGTCAGGATGCATCAGTTCCACAGAGTTCTGGTTTGTCCATTCTTCCGGCGTCCAGCCCGTCACATCTTGGACCGCCGGAGAAACATAGAGACGGTGGCCTTCCAGAGTGGAGAGCACGACGATGTCCCGCGAATTGTCGGCCAGCAATCGATATCGCTGCATCCCGTACAGCAGGCGCTTGCGCAGGTCCCGCTGACGCTCCAGAATTGCAGCGAAAGGCACGATCGACACCAGAAGCACCAGAATAGTGGACTGGAGCAAAAAAATGCTGCCCTGCATGGTCGCGCCTTTCTCCATCCAAAACGGTCCATGGCCGTGCAGAGTAAAGAAAGTGGCAACGATCAATATCTCGAAGGTCGCCAAAAGGGCGCCTAGAATACCTGCTTCAAACACAACGAGCATCAACAAAGGCAACCAAAGAAAACGCAGCGAATAGCGCGTCTCGAAGACCGCAAGCGATACCACCAGAACCAACAGGAACATGCCGACAGTTGGCATAAGTCTTTCCCGTCCGACCATTTTTCGCAGGTTGGGGTTCCAGATCGCCAGAGTGCAAGGCGTCATCACCGCCATGCCGACGGCATGTGGAAAAAACCACTTTGCAACTGTTGGCCAGAATGCAATCCCAAGGGTGAAGTGATACCACTCCGCCCCCAGAAGGGCCGAAACTGTCGGGGCCAGAACAATGGCAAAAGCCAGGAAACGAATCATGAGAGATGGAGAGGCCAGGTCGACATATCGATCCTGGTGCTGCTCCTTTTGGCGATCCTGTTGGCGGTCGAGGGCCTTGCTCAACAGAAGGGCCGCGACCAGAACTTCCGCCAGATTACAGAGCATCAGCGCGCCGCTCATCCGTAGTGAGCCGCCTCGGGCCAGGATGAAAATTGTATCTCCCAGCCCCGCCGCCAGAACCGGCATCCACCAGCGGTTTCTTGGCTGCGTCAAAAGATAGGCAACCAGAAAACCGTCCGCTGGCCAGAAGGTCGCAATGTGGAGAATGTTGTACTTCAGCAGATGGCCTGCACCACATAGTAGCCCGAAGGCCACCCCCACAGTGGCGGCAATGCAAATCGACGCAAGACCAGTGGGCGCGTGCTCTTGCACATGCAGGGGCCACAACGGTTCAGGATCAAGATTTTCTCGGAAGAATGATTCCGGCAAAGGAACTCTCCGCCTAGTCCATGGGCTTTTTTAAGGTCTCAGGTGCTCTATACATCATCGGCAAAGGTCGGCAATTCTTGAGAAAATCCGGTGAGAAGTCCTTGGATTGGGAAGCGGAATGCTGGAGAAGCTACCTTGCAGGATCATTGGCGCGCAATTCCGCAATGATTTCCTTGGCTGCTTCACGTGCTAGATCGTCCTTCTCGCGAGGAAAGGAGATTGCGCCCACGCGCGCATGCCCCCCACCCCCATAACGTTCACAGATGGCAGCCAGATTTACCATTTTTTCCGGCTTCACTTTGGTCCAGGGGTTGGAGCCGACTGCGATCTTGGTGCGAAAGCTCGAACGGCTAAGTCCAACGCTATAGGTAGCTTCGGGATGCAGATAGTACGGGATGAATTTGTTGTAACCTTCGAGCGGATGGTCTGTAATGTCGAAATAAATCGTCCCCTGCTGACACGACGATCTTTCCCGTATCAATGTCAGCGCCTGCCGGTGACGCTCCAAAAGACCGGGCAGCATATCGCGGACAAACGGCTGTTCGAGAATCTCCGCGAAGCTCATCTCGGTCAACAGGGGAATCAGCTTCGGCATGAAGGCTGGGTCCTGCGTCGACTCGATCACCATGGTCAACTTCATGGCGGGCGCAGCCATTTCGACCGCGCTCTCCGGGCTTTCGTACAGCGCCCCATCGACGATGTCGGCCCATCGCACCAGTTCTTTTACTGGAGCGGTGTCGAACCCGAAATGCGTCGCCGCAATATGAGCCAGAAAACTGGTGCAGGAGATGTAATCGGGATCGTAAAATTTGCGCTCGCGAACCTTGGGGTCTTTTTGGCCATCGAGGAAATGCCGATGGTCTTCCGTCGTGAGAAACGCGCTGAGATGGTGATCGAACCACCAGGTAATCGCAGGCGACGGCGAATACTTGAAATCAACGATCGCATTATCATCGCCGGTAAAATCTGCCTCGTTGAACAGCGCTCCGGCGCGATGCACCAGACCGCAAAATTCATACTCCGCATCTTTGGCGATGCATTCGCGATGGAACCGCATAAACAACGAGGCAGAGCAGGCCCCGTCAAAACATTTGTCGTGATAAAAAACGCGCACCTTCACTTGAGAACGATCACTCCGTCAACAACTTTTCTCTCTTGGGCTAAAACAACTAGCATTGCTGGCAATGAGCAATGTGTCAAGCGAATCTCATTCAGAAGGCGCAATTAAAACTGCTGGCATATCGCCTATCGCGCATGCGCGACCATTGGAACAATCCGGATCTCATAGAGCCAGGGCCACAGTTTTCAGGTAATAAAAGGCGGTCCCGCTGGCTGTCGTACGCAATTCCATTGAGCACCGCATTGCCATTCTGCCTCACTTCCGCGGGGCGCAGTCCCGACAGGTCGATCCACGCCAGCACCTTCCCCGTTGCAGGCGAAATCCGCGCAATCCTGTCGGCCTGCCAAATGTTGGCATAAATTTCGCCATGGATATATTCCAGTTCATTGAGGTCTCGGACTGGCTGCCCATGGTCTGTGACTGAAATTTTCCCCGCATCTTTGAATGTGGACGGGTCTAACAAGTGAAGCACCGAGCTGCCATCGCTCAGAATCAAGTGCTGGCGGTCATGCGTCAATCCCCAGCCTTCCCACGAATAAGCAAAGGTGCGGAGAAGCCGAAAGCTGAACCGGTCATAGACAAATCCCACATGCGATTGCCATGTCAGTTGGATCAGATCGCTGCCCCAATCTGTGAGACCTTCGCCGAAACATTTTTCCGGCAGATCGTGCTGCTGGAGCACCCGGCCCGATACAAGATCGATCATCAGCAGACTCGATCAGCCATTCAGTCCCGTCGATTCATACAGCATGCCATCCACAAATACCAGGCCCTGGGTGAACGCCGCCGCATCGTGCGGATAGGTATGTACCATCCGATAGCTTTCTGTCGGAGTTGCGTGCGCGGCGCCGAGCGCTGCCTCCCCGAACAACAAGAACAGCAAGAAAATAATGAAGATCGGCCCAAGCACGTTGCGACGTGCGCGTAGCAACGTGCGGAAAATGGCTTGCTCCAAACTTGACGGTCGGCGCATCCATCCAAAATAATCCATGCTGCTCCATTGTTTCAATTTTTAGAGGCTGTCTGGCTCTGTTGACATCCTGCACGGCGAATAGTTTGTCATCCTGAACCGCAGGCGAAGGACCTTGCGGTTGACTAGAAACCGCGAGATCCTTCGCTCGTCGCCACGGCGACTTCCGCTCAGGACAACAGTGCCCACTTTGCGCAGCAGGATGTCAACAGAGCCAGACAGTCTTTATCTCCGCGTCAATTGGCGCGTACTCCATTGGCCCGTACTATGGAACACAGACTGTCTTTCGACGAATAGATCCAATGAGGCACCGCCGCATGGAAACACCTGCGTCCGAACTACCGAAGAAACCGCCGCCTTCGCAGGCGATGCGCTCTTGGATCCTCTATGGTCCGCATGGCCTGCGCGCCGGTTGGAGAATCCTCCTGTATATCGACGCGCTGCTGTTGCTGCTTTTCCTTGCAGGGGTTGAGCCGCTCTGGTTCGCACATCTCCTCCATCCGGGCCTGCGCGGCCAGGCAAGCGGAGTGCTTTATCCATCGCTCGCTATTTTCGGTGAAGCGATGTCTCTGCTGGCCGTGGTGCTGGCTACGACAGGCATGGCGCTGCTGGAGCAACGGCATGTTCTCGATTACGGGTTGGCAGGAGTCGATCGTATTCGGCAATTCATCATCGGGCTGGTCAGCGGATTTGCTTTTTTGTCCCTGCTCATCGGAATTCTAGTCGGAACGCACCATCTCGAACTCAGTCGATCTTCCATGCCCATCCGCCAGGCGCTTTCCTACGCAACGACCTGGGGATTATGTTTCCTGCTCGTCGGAATGACGGAAGAATTTATGCTGCGCGGCTACCTGCTGTTCACGCTCGCTCGCGGTATTCGCTTCTGGCCCGCGGCCTTTGTGCTCGCTGCGATCTTTGGACTGCTGCATACGGGCAATTCCGGCGAAACTCCCTTTGGCCTGGTCGCAGTTGCGCTGGTGGCGCTGGTGTTTTCACTCAGTCTGTGGCGGCTCGGCCATCTTTGGTGGGCCATCGGTTTTCATGCCTCGTGGGACTGGGCGGAGTCGTTTTTTTACGGCACTGCGGACAGCGGCACGGTCTCCGTTGGCAGGCTCATGCACGCGCATCCCGTCGGTTCAGCGCTCATAAGCGGCGGAGCAACGGGACCGGAGGGCAGCGTATGGGTTGTCCTCGTTCTGGCGTTGGCCGCATTGTTTGTATGGAAGACACAACCCAACCGAAGTGTCCATTTCCACGAACAGTAACTATCCTCCGGCAGAGCTGGGGGAACTCCCTTTGGATTAGGACAGGTTCTTAGAATTCCAGCATCTCTCACTTTTTTGATAATCCTACACAATCTCAAAGCGATCATCCCGTTTGGGGCAAATAACTTCCAGGCCGTAGTGCTTCTCAATCTCTCCTTTCAAGACCGTCTGCGCATCTGGCTCTCCATGTACCAGAAATACCTTCTTGAGAGTTTTTACTGCTGGTGCCATCCATGCCAGCAATTCTTGCTGGTCGGCATGACCACTAAGCTCGCCAATCGATTCCACCTCTGCAAGCAATCGTATTGGTTCCCCGTAGATGTTCACTTCCAGAAGTTTTTCAACCAGTTTCCGGCCCAGGGTATCAGGTGCCTGATAGCCAGTGATCAGCACCAGGTTGCGTGGATCTCCAATGCCGTTTTTCAAGTGATGCAGAATACGTCCGGCTTCGCACATGCCTGAAGATGAAATAACGATAAATGGCGTGCGGACGTCGTTGAGCGCTTTACTCTCCTGCACTGTACGAAGGTAACGCAAGCTTTTCCATCCAAAAGCATCTTCATTTTTCGCATAGAAAGCGGTGGCTTCCCCGTCCCATTCTTCTCTGTGGTCTCGGAAAATATCTGTAACATTCGCCGCCAGTGGACTGTCTACAAAGATTGGCAATTGAGGGATCGCCTTTTCATCGATGAGTTGATGCAGCAATAGGATGAGTTGCTGCGTGCGTTCGACTGCAAACGCGGGAACGATGATATGTCCTCCACGCGCTGTAACTCGATGTACCATTTGCGCCAGCTTGTGCTTGACCGGGCCAATGGGCTGATGCAATCGGTCCCCATACGTGCTCTCCATAATGAGATAGTCGGCGGCCGGAGATGGATCCGGATCTCGTATGATCGGGAGATTTTTTCGTCCTACATCGCCTGAAAACAGCAGTCGCGTCGTCTGGCCGTGCTCCGTACCTTCCACCAAAATGCAGGCAGAACCGAGCATGTGTCCTGCATTGGTGAATGTCACACGAAACCCAGAATCTTTGGTCGAATGGGCCAAAATCTCAGGCTGGTGCAGAAGCACAGGCCGGAATTGCTGCATTACCTGTTCCGCATGCTCGAGCGTATAAAGCGGTGGCACGGGCCCTCTCCCGTATGGAAGTCCCATCGATTTCCTGACACTGTCACGTTTGTTCAGAAAGTCTGCATCGTCCTTTTGAATGTGGGCACTGTCTCTCAACATGGGGCCACATAGGTCGATCGTTGCGGGAGTAGTGTAGATCAGTCCGCGATAACCTAGCTTGACAAGCGACGGCAGATTGCCGCTGTGGTCAATATGAGCGTGCGAAAGAACGACAGCACTTAACCCATCATCCGATTGGCGCTGAATTTGTTCAGGCAACAATGCCAGATGCGAGTTGATGTCGAATGCTTCCTGGCGATGCCCCTGAAACAGACCGCAATCCAGTAAGACATTTCGACCGGAACATTCAATGTGGTGTGACGATCCAGTGACTGTCTGGGCCGCACCCCAGAAATGCAAACGAATGGACATGGCTTCTCTTCCTCTTCAGGAGTGTATCTCGCCCAGAAAACTTCACCCGTGCGGGAACTCAGGGAAAGCTCGGGGTTCTACTTATATAGAAGGATCACAGCCGCTCCATTGATTGCGTCCTCTTTGACGGCCATAAGCGCTTCATTGACCTGGCTGAGCGGAAACGCCGTTACTTTGGGCCGAAGGCCGATTGTTGCGGCAACTTCAAGAAAATCGCGGGCATCGGAACGAGTCATGTTGGTCACACTGCGTATCTGCCGCTCACCCCACAGCAATTTGTCGTAGTCGAAGGCAGGCATGCGATCCAGATGAATCGCATTGATGGCTACGACTCCGCCTTTTCGTAAGCAGGACAAGGCCGACACCACCACATTCCCACTCGGTGCAAACGTCACGGCGCGATCGAGATCAACCGGAGGCCTGTCCTTCTCGCCGCCGACCCACACCGCACCGAGAGATTCAGCCAGTTGGCGATGAGATTCTACCCGAGTGGAGATGTAAATTTCACATTTCCATGCGCGCAAGACGGCGATTGCAAGGTGTGCGGAAGCTCCAAAGCCAAACAGTCCTACTCGTTCGCCCGGTTGTACCCCAGCGACTCGCAGGCTACGAAAGCCAATAATACCCGCGCACAATAAGGGCGCAACGTGCAAATCGTCGAGCGCGCTGGGAAGCGGAAAAACAAAGTCATTCCGTACAGCCGCGTATTCGGCATATCCGCCATTCACTGTATATCCCGTAAAAGTGGGGGAATCGCAAAGGTTCTCCATATTGTGCTGGCAATACCAGCACTTTCCATCGACGCCACCCATCCAGGAAACCCCAACGCGCGTGCCCACCGGATGCTCCAGAGTTGCTCCTTCAACAATTTCGCCAACAATTTGATGCCCGGGAATCAGATGTTGACGACGCGGTCGGAGTTCACCTTCCACAATGTGCAGATCGGTGCGGCACACGCCGCAGGCCCGCACGCGCAGTAGGACCTGACCGGATTTCGCATGAGGTTGCGTAACCTGCTCGATGCGAAGAGGGTGTTTGGAGATATCAAGCGGCGAATTGAGAATAGCGGCTTTCGTAATACGTCCTTTATGTACTTCTCTTCAACAGGCTGAGGCCAAAAATTACAGCTGAGATAATTACGATGGTTGGGCCTAATTCCGAGATGTGAAGGGCATATGTTAGCAGAAATCCGATCCCAACCGCTGTTACGCTAGCTATGGTCGAGGCCAGAAAAATTGCGAAATATTGCTTCCCAGACGACGACCGGTTGTAGCTGGAATAATGATTAAGGAACCTGCAAGCAGTCCTCCCATAAAGCGTAACCCCACAAGTACAGTCAGACTGAAAGCAAGAAGAAAATAAATATTGAGTCGATCCAGTTTTACGCCAGCAGATGCTGCCAGTTCTGGAGAAAAAATGGCCAGGTTCAATTCGTCTTTGAACCGAAATATAAACACGATGATAGTGAGAACGGCCACACATCCGATTGCGAATGCAAAGGATGACTGCAGCTCGAATTTTCCGAAAAGGGCATCAACGAGATCTTCCGTTGGAGTTAGTGCGGCACCGATTGCGACCGATGTGGCAAATACCACCCCGATCATGGCGTCGGCTGAAAATCCTGTATTTTTCTGTAGCTGCCAGATCAGCAAAGTACCCAAAAACAAGGTTGCCCCACCTCCCAGCAGCGGATTGAAGTGGAGCAAGAATGCCAGACCTAGGCCGGGCAGCGCCACATGGGAGATCACATCACCGCTTTTCTGGGCAATAATTACCTTGACTCCACCAAGGGGATGCCGGAGAATGGGGGTGTGCGATGAGTAGCGTCATTTTATTGAATGATCCCTACAACATTCCGCCGGAGGACGCATTGGAATTCCATTTGACTTACGATGGGCCGCTATTGGGAGCCAATAGAAATGATACACGCTCAAGTCATAAGCATGATGTGCGCAAAGCATTGCATTCGCAATTGTTTGATTTGTGGGGCAAAAACCATAGTCTGAATGCGTGGAAATTGAATAACGAACAAAATGTAAGAGAAAGAGCATGTATAGTGTTGGCAAATCGTTTTATTTTGAACGGAATTCGATTTGTGCCTCTATCGTGGGACGGATTAGGGCTTGCGTGTAAGTTGGACATAC
>DAHUZH010000043.1 GCA_027306695.1 Acidobacteriaceae bacterium | reverse complement strand
TGAAGGCTTTTGTCCAACAAAATGTGGCTTCCGGCTCGACCATTTACACGGACGGTCTCAAAAGCTTCACCGGTTTTGAGCAAATGGGCTTCCGGCATATGCCACACACCCAACCCCTTCAAAGCGACCTTCGCAAAGGCTCGAAATCGGTGGTGCCACTGGCGGATCGGGCCATTGGGAACCTGCAACAGTGGCTGATCGGCACCTACCACGGCGTGAGTCGCGAGCAACTCCAGGTTTACCTGGATGAGTTCGTTTTCCGTCACAATCGACGGCAAACACCGATGGCAGTTTTTCAAACGCTGCTCGGCCTCGGAACCGCACATAGACCCGTGCCTTATATCAACATACGGGGTGGCTCTGATCCTCCTTTATCGCCCGGAAAAGCCTGAACCACAACCGCTTGGGTTCTGCTGAAACAACCAGATAAGCAGAAAATAGCTAGATTCGGCAATGTTCCAGATAGGCCACTTCATGGCTGGCGACCAGTTCGACGACACTCGACCAGAGCCACGATGGCGCATCGAGGTTCTTCGAGCGGTTCCGCTGTAACTCCGCATGCCATTTTTCCCGCGTCTTCTCTTCCATCTGCCGAGCATGGGCTTTCCCGACAACCTCGGCCAGAAAGCGCGCCGTGGTCTGTGCTTCCTCGCGGGTAATCTGTTCCAGTTCCAGCTTCAGGTCCTGCGGAAGCAACTCGCGCAGAACGACTGCCTTCTCCACGAAATGCGTCGGCAACATTCGCTCTCCTAAAAAGGGCGAGAGATGGCGCGCCCCTTCCACCACACGCTGGGCATTGTCGCGCGGCATGCGCATATTTCGGAGCGGCCGCCTGGATGGCTTCTTTGATGTCCATTAAGCAGAGGCCGCCGTCGCGATGGTCGCCATCCCCGACCTGCAGCAGCACGGCATAGCGCAGGCGTCCAAACGAACTGCATCCTTTCATCCAGTAGGCCGCGTCCAGGACGGAAACTTTATCGCTGTTGTCGCGGCCATGCAGGCTGGTGACGAGCAGCCGCGCTTCTTCGGTTGCAAAGATGCGCTCGATATCTCGGTTTTCTTTTTGAGTGAGCGACCAGAACCGTTTGCCGCGCGGAATGGAGGGGCGCACATCCTGAATGCGCTCGGCTGCCAGATGACGCCACTTGCGATGCAGCGCCTGCTTCATTGCCAATTGGGCCGGTTTCACCGCACCTTTTTTATCGGACGCATGGCCAGATGGTTTGGCCGTCGCCTGCTCATAGCCCTCCATCATCTGCTCCATCATTTGTGCGGTGGTGACGCCCGGCAGATCGGAGCCGCGAGCGGCGGTTGCCAGCGACAGGGCGAGCCGGACCAGATCATGGGCGGGATTGCCGATGACGGTCTGGTCCATATCGCGGATCTCGATTTCCACGTGGCCTTTAACGTTAGCCACGGGTCCGAGATTGCCCGCATGACAGTCCCCGCAGATCCATATCGGTGGCCCTTGCGGCAGCTTGCCACCGCATTCTTGCAGCCACTCATAAAACCTGGGCGTATTGCCGCGCACATAGGCATGCGCCGAGGTTGCCATTTTCAATCTGCGGCGCGCTTCCAGAATGGGCTGCCGTTGCTTTGGTTTTAAGGTGCGCGGATTAAATTTTCTTGATCGGGCTTTCATACGCTTCATTTTTAAGATGCGGCAAAAATGCGGGCGCGAATCGTGGAGATTATTCTCATGTCCGCAACAAAACGGAGCGCACTGCGTTTATAACAGGGAAAGCCGGGACAGACAGAACTATATCCGTCTGGGCAATGCTTTTCCGCACGGGAATACGCATTGTGGGAAGCAATTTATATAAACAGGAGAACAGGGTCATGCGCGCTTTTGGCTCATTCCACACATCGTTGGGAAAGAAAGTTTTGCGAACGCTGATTTTTGCATTCGCGGTCGCCTTGTTGCCAGTGAAATCTTTTGCTGGCGTCTTTGTTTCGGTAGCAATTGCTCCCCCAGCATTGCCCATTTATACGCAGCCGATTTGCCCAGGCTACGGTTATATGTGGACTCCAGGTTATTGGGGTTACGGTCCGGCAGGCTATTACTGGATACCGGGCGTTTGGGTGCACCCGCCAAGGGTTGGCCTGCTGTGGACTCCGGGCTATTGGGGCTGGGGCGGAGGTCTGTATGCATGGCACGCGGGTTACTGGGGGCCTCATGTAGGCTTTTATGGCGGTGTTAACTACGGTTTCGGCTATGGCGGTATCGGCTTTGCCGGCGGCTACTGGCGCGGCGGAAACTTCTTTTATAACCGTGCTGTGATGAACGTCAACACGACCGTCATTCACAATACCTATAACAGGACCGTAATCAACAACACTGTAGTCAACAACCGTGTCAGCTACAACGGTGGCGCAGGTGGGATTCGCGCAACCCCAACACCCGGGGAGATGCAGGCGGCCCGTGAGCAGCACTATGGCGCGACTCAGAGCCAGGTGGCGCATATGCATAACGCTAGCCAGAGCAGGGGCCAGCTCTACGCAACCAATCATGGTCAGCCAGCGGTGCTGTCCAAGAACACAGTCAACGGGCGGAGCTATAACCAGCAGGGACGCATTGCTCAAGGGCTTCGGACGGGTCAACTCAATTCCAATCAAGCTGCCAGAGATTTGAATCGCCAGCAGAATATCCACCGTTCCGTCGTGGCAGATCGCCGTGCAAATGGAGGCAGGCTGACGCAGCAACAACGGCAGAACATTAATCGCCGGCAGAACAACGCTAGTCGGCAAATTTACAGGCAGAGAAATAATGGTGATCGCGGCCGGCGTTACAGATAGCAGCAGTTTGAATAGCAGTTCCCAACAACAACGGCTGGTGGACTTTTCCCCCAGCTGTTGTTATTTCTTTCGCTGGGACCGCACCGCAACTTCCCGCAGTAAACTGCATCCACAATAGGAGCAGTGATACTACGCACGAATATATGCCGCGCGGTCTCGCTTATCTCTGGCATGTGGTTTGGAGCAACGATGCACTCTTTTACTTCTGCTCGACAAGCATGGTTCTTGCCTTGGCTTCTCGCACTGCCGATGGTTGTGGGCACGCAATCGTTGTCGAGTGAAAGCCGGGCGGTCCCGCCGGATGCTTCTATCACTTCAACCGCGCGTAGTGCAGTCACCCGGCAGATTGAAGGAGACGCGCGTATCGTACATGCGCTGGATCGGCTGACCTTCGGGCCGCGCCCGGGCGATATTTCCACGGTCAAGGCCATGGGCGTGGAGGCATGGATCAACCAGCAGCTTCACCCGGAGAAGATCGACGATTCCGCTTTGGAGCAACAGTTGAAGCTGTACCCGGCCATGCAGATGAAGGTGAAGGACCTGATGATGCAGGTCCCGCCTCCTCCGCTTCTGCGGCAGATCGTCAATGGCCGCGCGCAGATGCCCCAGGATGAAACCTTACAGGCGGTCTATCAAACGCAGATCGCCATCATCCAGATGCGCGAACAGGCGCAGGCGCTGAAGCAGGCCGATTCGTCGCAGAATCCAGCACAGAATCCGCCGCAACAACCGCAAGCCGCCGCCCACACGCAAGGACAGATGGGAACGGCATCTGGGCCTGCGGCGACCCCACCCAGTGCGGGCGCCGACCCTTTGACGGCGCAACACGGCCAGCATGTGCCGCCGACGGACCCTAGCCTTGAAGATAAAAAGGAGCAGATTCTAGCAGACCTGCAGGCGACCGGCATTGTGAACCTGCCGCCTAAGCAGCGCATGGCAAAAGTCCTCGCCATGCAACCGCTGGAAAGAATCAGTTTCTATCGCGACCTGTCGCTGGAGGACCGGCTGGCCTTTGTCCAGGGGCTGACGCCGCAGCAGGCACAGCTTTTTTCCGCCATGTTTGCACCCCGGCGGACGATAGTTTCCCAGTTGGAAGCGACAAAGATGCTGCGCGTGGTGGACAGCAACCGTCAATTGCAGGAGGTGATGACGGACTTCTGGTTCAACCACTTCAATGTGGACATTCGCAAAGGCCCGCTGATGCCGTACTACCTGACCGAGTACGAAAACAAAGTGCTGCGGCCCAATGCGCTGGGTAATTTTGAAGACCTGCTGGATGCCGTGGCGCGCAGCCGCGCCATGCTGTTGTATCTGGACAACGCCAGCAGCGTGGGACCGCATTCTCTCGCTGCCATGCAGAGCCAGCGTGGTCCCGGCGGCTATGTTCGGACGCAGACCAAACGCGTGCCACCGGGATTGAATGAGAACTATGCGCGCGAATTGATGGAGCTGCATACGCTTGGCGTCAATGGCGGATATACGCAGCAGGACGTGATCGAAGTCGCCAGGGTTTTCAGCGGATGGACCATCGAGAAGCCATTGCAGGGCGGAGGGTTCGTCTTCAATCCACGGCGGCATGAGCCAGGGCCGAAATATGTGCTCGGCCATACGATTGACGAACATGGCGAAGCTGAAGGGCTGGAAGTGCTGCATATCCTCGCCACCAGCCCTGCAACGGCGCATCATATTTCCGAAGAGCTTGCAGAACGTTTTGTCGGCGACAAGCCCTCGCCAGCACTGGTGAATCGCATGGCGCAAACATTCCTTGTCACGCATGGCGACATACGCCAGGTACTGCGGACGATGTTCTTCTCGCCGGAGTTCTGGGCGCAGAGCACATGGAATGCAAAAGTGAAGACGCCGCTGGAATTTGTGGCCTCGGCGGCGCGCGCCAGCGACACGCAAGTAGAATTTCCCGTCGTTCTTGCGCTGGCCGTTGCCCGCCTGGGAATGCCTCTGTATGCTTGCCAGCCGCCCACCGGATATTCCATGAACGCGGACGCCTGGATCAGCTCCGGTTCACTGGTCGAACGGATGAATTTCGCCATGGCCTTCGCCGACAATCGGCTGCCGGGCGTGGTAAATCATTGGAATGCGCTGCTGGGTCCTGACGCCATAACCTTAGAGCCTTCGCAGAAAGAATCGCAGCTCGAAAACATATTGCTGCGTGGCGACCTCTCCGCCAAAACGCACGACGCCGTATTGAGAGAGCTGGTGGACGCTCCAGTGCAGACGCAGCCCCATCCCTTTCCACTCGGCGGGGCCATGCAGGGATACATTGTGCCCACTGCGGAGCAGACAAATGCCGATGCAAACGCTCAACCCACTCCTTTCCGACAGCCGCTGCCTCACGACCGTCAGGCGGCATTGACGGCAGGGTTATTGATTGGCTCGCCGGATTTTCAAAACCGTTGATGCTTCAAGCAAGCGCGCTTCAACGCAACTTTTCTGCACATTCTCCGTTCGTACGAATAGCCCAGCACGCTTGCGGCGAATCTTCGATAGTTCGATAGGGAGGCAAGCGGATGTCGATCTCACGGCGCGTATTCCTTAGAAACGGAGCGCTGGCCATCGTCGGCACCTCCGCGATCCCATCTTTCCTGACACGGTCTGTTCTCGCGGAAGCCGCAAGCGCGGGCCGCTGCAAGCGCAAACTCGTCGTCATCTTCCAGCGTGGCGCGGCGGACGGCCTGAACATCGTCGTTCCCCATGCCGAGCCAAGCTACTTCGAGATGCGTCCCACTATCGGCATCCCCCGCGAGCAGGTGCTCGATCTCGACGGCTTCTTCGGCCTGCATCCCGCGATGTCGTCCCTATTGCCGCTATGGAAACAGGGGCATCTTGCCATGGTGCACGCCGCCGGTTCGCCGGACACGACGCGCTCGCATTTCGATGCGCAGGACTATATGGAGTCCGGCACACCCGGCGTGAAGAGCACCAGCGATGGCTGGCTAAATCGCGCGCTCCAGGCCGAAGATGAACGTCAGCGCCATCACGACGCTACGCCGTTTCGCGCCGTTGCCGTCAGCACAGATGTGCCGCGAACGCTGGTCGGTCGCGTGCCTACGGTCGCGCTGAAAAACATTGGAGATTTTCGTCAGCTCGATGCCTTTGATCGCCACTCCGACGATCCTTTCCAGGAGATGTACGACTCGACCTCCAACAGTGCAATTCGCGGCGCGGGCAAAGAAGCGTTTAACGCCATGCAGATGTTGCGCGCCGCCTCTCCGGGCCAATATGTTCCAGCAGCGGGAGCGAACTATCCCGGCTCGCCATTTGGCCAGAGCCTGCGCCAGATCGCACAGTTGATGAAGTCCAACTACGGCGTCGAGGCCGCCTTTGCCGACGTCGATGGATGGGACCATCATCACAATGAAGGTGGCGTACAAGGGCAGTTGGCGAACCGGCTGCACGATTTTTCCGCGTCTCTCGCGGCCTTTTGGACAGACCTGGGCGATGAGGCGGAGAACACCGTGCTCGTCACCATGTCGGAGTTTGGCCGTACCGCGCGACAGAACGGCACCGGCGGCACGGACCACGGTCACGCCAACGTCATGTTCGTAATGGGCGGCCCGGTGCGCGGCGGCCATGTTTACGGGCGCTGGCCAGGACTTGCACCGGAACAGCTCTATCAGGACCGCGACCTGGCCGTGACAACAGATTTTCGCCGGGTGTTGAGCGAAGCTGCCTACAAAACGATCAGAGCGCAGGACCTGTCGCGCGTCTTTCCCGGCTCTGGAATGCAGCCCAACCTGTTTCTCAATGTGATCGCCTAGCAACCGAAGTTAAAAACCTCCGCACAGCTTCTTGCCACGTCGGTTGCGCGTACAGTGACACGTTTGTATTCCCGTCAATGCGCACCTTCCGCTTTGACGCAGGCGCGTTTGCATAAAGTCCGGTAGCGTCGGCATCGTTTCCGGTAAAAATAAAAAGTTTGGGCATCTTCAACGCGGGAACGATGCGCGAAATATCGAAGCGGTCGGGGAAGATCAACCACAGCGGCAGCACATGGATATGCTGCTCACGCTTCACCCGTTTGGCGAACGATGGTTGCGGGTTTTCCAACATCACGCCCGCGAGATAAGGCGATTGCTGCGCTACATGCGCGGCCACGGCTGCGCCTAGTTCCGCTCCATAGATCACAATGCGTTTCGGATCAATGTGGTGCGTGTCCGTCAAATAATGAAGCGCTGCGATGCCATCGGCGTACGATTTTTGCTGCGAGGGATGTCCCGGTTGGCTCGCGCCGAAGCCGCGATAATCGAAAGCAAAAACAGAAACGCCAAGCGCGTGGAAGGCGCGCAGCGCATCGATATTTTCCGGCAGCGCCGTTCGGCCATCGGGACAGAACAGCACGACCATCTTGGACATTGCAAAATTCGCTTGTGCGTTGCCGCTTGCGCTGCCAGTGCTTGCCGGAATCCACCAGCCATCGAGCTGCTCCACGCCTTCTTCGGTGGTATCGAATTGGACATCAGTAATAGGTAAGCCAGTCTTGGCTGCAATCGTGGCGGCAGTCGGCGGGGCTGCATGCGACGCCAGCTTGGGCGGAAAAAATACGAACTGCCATTGTCCTTGATAGAACAGCAGGCAGACGGTGCTATACAGCGCGATGCCTGCCGCGACCATCGTCGCCAGCAGCGCCTTTACCAGCCATCTGCCACTGACAATTTCCGCCGTATTGCGGTCCGCACGGTCGATTTTTTTTGCGGATTGAGAGGTCCGGGTAGTGTGGTGTGCCACAAATCCGACTCTAGCATGCGATGCGCCCGGCGTACGCGCTTCCATTCAGGGCCCAATTCGCGCAACCTACAGTGCAAACTCTTCTATTTCGGTATTGTTTGCAGCGGGAATCTTTTCCAACCGCAAGATGAGACTGATAGCGTGACTTCATCCAGTTATACAAACCTTGAATCTGCTCTACTTCCGTCCTCCCGCGATCATGCGGTCGATCGATGCCGCTCCAGCGCCTTTCACAAAAATGATCAAGCACAGCGCCAACACGAGCAGGTGATACTCATAGCCTTCGCCCTTCTGCATGCCATACCAGTTCATAAAAAAGCCTACATGAATATGGACCATCAAAATGGCCACCAGCATGTCCACAGCGATGCAGAGCGCAGCGATGCGGCTGAGGAAACCGACAATCAGACCAATGCCACCTAGAAACTGCGTCATGATCGCCAGAAAAGCGAAGGGCGCTGGAATGCCCATGCCATGCGTGAAGAAGTGCATGCTGCCAGCGTAGCCGTAGCCGCCGAACCAGCCCAGAGTGAGCTGCGCGCCGTGCACGAAAAAGATAATTCCCAAGACGAACCGAACAACGGCCAATGTCAGATCATTCGCTGTTGCACACATTTTTTGGACCATTACGCTCCTCCAGACAAACGCTGATGAATGTGCCACAAGAGTAATGCGAAACATGAAATTTGGAAAGATAAAAGTAGAACTTATGGATGGAGGGCCTGCATCAGCAGCACGCCTCCAATGACTGCCAGGCCGACATACACATACTTCAGAAATATTTCTCCATGCAGGCGACGATTCAAAACGCGGCCCAGCCATACTGCAGGCAGCATGACAGGCAAAGAAATCAGATAGTAGTGCGTCACGACAGGGACCCACAGACCAGCCAGCCAGTAACTGGCCATGCCGAGAATGCTCGCTGGCAGAAAATATCCCTGTAGTGTGGCGCGGAACTGCTGTGCCGTCCAGCGGCGCATGGCGCCGTAAATCACCAGCGGAGGCCCGTTCATTCCGTAAGCTCCGCCCAGCACGCCCGCACAAAATCCGCAGCCCAAAAGCCATCGTCTGCTGTCACTTTTTAATTTTGGAGGAGTTCGGCCGAAGAGGGAATATGCCGAGAAGGCCAGCAAAACCGCTGCAAGGCCCGCCTTTGCGATCCGCGGATTGCCGGTCTTCAAAAGCAAAAGGCCGAGTGGAATTCCAAGCATCGTCGCGCCGAGCAGCCAGCCTGCACTGCGTACATGAATGTGTTGCCAGTCCTGCGCGACAACGATGACGGCAATGGTGATGGAAACGAGTACGGCCAGAGGAGCGGCAATCGGGAGCGGAATCCGAAGGACAAGCAAGGGAACAGCAAAAAGCGCCTCGCCGAACCCGAAGGTAGAGCGAATCAGCGTGGCAAGGAAGACAACGAACAATACGTGCAGCGTTAGCGCGTCCATCGCACTATGGCCGCCACAAATAGAAGTGTCGGGCCACTTTAAGTATGCTGGCCGCTATGCTCCGGGCTGGAGCCGGGCTCTGGGAAATCGGAATCGTTGTCGTTCGTCAACTCATCTCGATTGCGATGACCGAGCTGCCCGGCCATCGATTCCTGCGATTTGGGCCGGTCGCCGCGTGGGTGCGGAGAATCGTCTTCGACTGCGCCCTTGCTCTCATCGCCATCCGGGTGGGGAACTGGATCGTCTTGTTGCGCCATAAATTTAGAAGTCCTTGCTATTCTTCTTCTCTGTGATCGCTCGCTTGTTTATGGACGGGCTGCGGAAGGTTTTGCATATATCCGAACGCCCATGCCATTCAGCTTGCTGCGCGCCTGCATCGCTTCCGGTGTCTGCGGATAGCGCACAATCAGCGCGCGCAGGTCACGGATGCCAGCTTCGTGTTGGCCGAGCGTGAGTTCCGATTGTCCCTTGCGCAGTTCCGCGGTCGGCGCTTTGGAATTACCTGGATACTGTTGCAGCACCTGGTCGTAGTTCTGGATCGCGTTCTTGTAATTTCCAGAGCGGTAATCGATCTCGCCCAGGTAGAACTGCGAGTTTCCAGCCTGCGTGCTTTGGGGATAGAACTTGATGACGTCGCCGAATTCCTGGCTGGCCAGGTTATACTTCGCGGCGTTGTAATCGCTGACCGCGGACTGATAAAGCTGGTCCACGGGTGGGGCCTGCGGTGCTGGCGGTTGGGCCGCCGGAACAGCACCCGGCTGTGTTTGGTCTCCGACGGCTCCGGGCGTCGCGGATGTCCCGGATGTCTGGCCCGGCTGCATGGCCTGCCCCGCGCTCAGCGACTGCTGTTGCGACTGAATGCTGTTGAGCGTCTTGTCCAGCTTGTCCAGGCGCGCCCGCAGTTCATCCAGAGAATCGTTCATCGACTGCATCTGGCCGGAAAGCTGTTGCAGCGAATTTCCCTGCGCACCCTGTTCGGACTGTGCGGCCTTCTGCATGGCGTCGATGGAAGAAGCCATCTTGGCGACGCTGTCCGAGGTCTGCTGGAGCAGATTGTGCATGGTCGCATAGCGTTCGTCATTGCTCTGCTGCATGCTCATCATCATTTCCTGCATCTGCTGCACCTGTGCCTGCAAGGCGATGAGGTCTTTGTTGGCGGCAAATGAGCTGGGGACGCCTGTGAGGCCAAGCAAGCAAACGGAAACCACGAAAGTTCGCAGAAGATTACGCATACAGCACCCGATGGAAGCGCGAATCGCGCCGAGATTCTGATCCTAAGTAAAGTGTACGGCAGCACTGCATGGGAGTGGGAGCCTGCGCTATGCTGCCGGTTCGTTTCCAATGAAACATCAAAGGCTTACTGGTCGATGCTGAACTGGTCGCGGCGGTTCTGCTGCCAGCAGGACTCATTCATCTCTGTGCAGAACTGCTTCTCCTTGCCATAGCTGATGGTGCGGATGCGGCTGGCATCCACTCCGGCCTGGGTCAATGCGGTCTTGGCGGCGTTGGCGCGGTTCTGACCGAGGGCCAGGTTATATTCTTCCGATCCACGCTCATCGCAATAGCCTGCGACCAGCACTTTGATATTGGGATGCGCCTGCAGGAACGATGCATCCTGCGTGATGGTCTGTTGCGCATCGGGACGAATGCTGTAGCTGTCATAGTCGAAAAAGGCCGGCTTCACATTCTGCTCAAACTCGGCTTCGGTCATCTGTTGCGGTACGGGAGCTGGGGCCTGTGGCTGGGCGACCGTGACAGTGGCTGAAGCGTCGGTAGATCCGCCATCGCCGCGCGCGGTCAAATGATACGTCGTGGTATCGCTGGGAGACACGTTCTTGGTTCCGCTGGTTTCGACAGCTCCAATGCCGTCGATCGAGACGTCTGTGGCGTTGGTGGTGGTCCAGTTCAGCACTGCGCTCTGGCCGGGATTGATGGCGTTTGGAGTTACACTGATGTTGGCTGTGGGAGCAGGAGCGGTTGCGGGCGGCGGCGGCGGCGGTGGTTCCGGTGCGGCAGCCTGTTTGTGATGGCAGCCAGTTGTTATTAGAAAGGCAGCGAGCGCTGCAACAGCCAGCGCAGAGTTTTTCTTACGATTTTGCATGGCGTTTCTCCTCGAACTTCAATCTTCGTAATTAGTGTAGAACGTCCAACGTCTCACAGCGCTGCATAATGCAGAGCCAATTTATTTCCAGCTCCAGTTCGGCATACGTCCGTTTCCAGTGGTAGTCAGAGCGTGTTGTCCGGTCCCGTCCGCCAGCATGGTCCAAATTTCGCTGTGTCCATGCGCCGTCCGCTGAAAAACAATGTGGCGGCCGTCGGGCGACCAGGAAGGGAAGTCCGTGCGGCCTATGTCGTGCGTCAGTTGAATCCAGCGCAGGCTCGCAATATCCATAACATAAATGTCCTGGCCGCCGGGAGCGCCCGGCCCATAGTGGCGGGACCAGGCAAAGGCGAGGAACTGGCCATTCGGCGACCAGGAAGGAGAAGTCGCATAACCCGTATCGGTCATACGCTGCACGCCTGTCCCGTCGGAACTCATAATATAGACCTGCGGCAGGCCGGTGCGTCCACTGATCCACGCTATCTGATTGCCGGTTTTGGGATTCCAAACTGGAGAAACATCCGGTCCGCGGTATGCGGTCACGCGACGCAAACCAAAGCCGCTGGCGGAGGAAACCCAGATTTCCGGGTCGCCGCTGCGCGAGGAAGAAAACGCCAGACTGTTGCCGTCCGGCGACCATGCCGGAGAAAAATCCGTCCCATCGTGAATGGGAAAACTCACCATGCGGTTCAGAGACATTGAATAGATGCGAATTTCTGAGCCTTTATTGGTCAGCTCGCTGAATGCCAGTCTTCCTCCATCGGGTGAAATGCGCGGCGACAGGCAAATCTGGCCTAAATGGGTGATCTGATGCTGGTTGAAGCCATCGTAATCCATCTCCCAGATTTCTTTCGCGCCGCTGCGGTCGGAGACGTAGAAAATTTTGCTTTCGGCGATGCCGTTGATTCCGCCACCCAGCCGCTCGATGATGGCATCGGCAAATTCATGTGCAATGTGGCGTGCTGTGTCCGGCCCAGCAGCCTCGTTATACTGCTGGCCCAATACCTGCGGAGAGCCTGTATTCTTGGCATCGAAGAGCCAGCCGAACACGACATCGCGGCCGTTCTGGACGGAGATTGCGCCGAAGGCGACCATGGCGGCGTTGGCGGGGGGCGCATTCCACTGCGAAAGGTTAATCTCCTGTGGAGAGCCAGGCATGACGGGCGGCGACATGCTCTTCGATACCATGTCGAAGATGCCAGCGTTGGTCAAGTCCGCGTACAACACCTGATTGAAAGTCTGCTGGGCATTGCTCAGTGCGGGATCGGTCCCCACCATTTTGAAATCGGCTGCGGCCAGACGAATTTTTTGCGCGCCAAGATTGGTGCCGGTATGCACCCAATCCTGTGCGCCACCTATAGAGGCGGCGAGGAAAAAGAGCGGGAGAAGCAGGCGGGCAGTCGTTTTACTTCCAAGTGGGGAAGCGTTCATTTTGCACTCCGTTAGACGTGGATACTGCAATTTTTGTTGCATCTAAAACTTCACAAACCTTCCGTGCGAAATCTTACTGGCATTTAGTGCCGCGTGGTCTCGTCATACGTAAAGGTATAAGCAACAGAAACGGAACTGCCTGGATACGCTGCTGGCAGCGGGCCAAAGGCGTTCACGCGCTCTACTGCCTGAATGGCCGAAAGATCGAGTGAGGGAACGCCGCTGGACTGTGCGATGCGCGGATCCGTCACTGAGCCGTCCCTATGCACCACAAAGGTGACTACCACCGAATGTCCCATTGAGGCATTTGGGTCTGCGAGTTGACTGTACCAGTTCTGCGAAACAGTCCGTTTAATAATGTCGACATACCAGCCGAAGCGCGAACCGAAATCGCCATTCTGCACCACCACGCTTTTGTTCGCAGCGTTGGCGTTCGCCATAGGAATGCTGGATGGGGCCGCTTCGCCATAGGCGGCGCGATGTTGCTGCTGCGTCGGTTGCACATACTTCGGTGGCTTCGGCTGGGCCTTGGGAGCGACCTTCTTCACATGCTGCGGCTTGGCCAGGATCGGGATTGCCTTTTCTTCGGGAGCCACCTCGGCTTTTGGCAATGGTGGCAGCGGAGCCGGACTCGGGGTCTGTGTGGCCAGCACATCGTTGTTGGTCGCCTGCGTATTCGGTAAGGGAAGTGTTGGGGCGGAGGAAACCAAAGTGGCACTGATGGCGGAACCGGAGCTGATTTGTCCCCAGCGGTCTTCATGAAACAAGTGCAGGTAAAGCGAGGACGCAATCATCCCGCCAATCATCACCGCATGCAGCAGGAATGAGCCAAACCAGGAGCCTGCAACCGGCTCGTGCTGTTCCCAGTTTTCATGAACGTATGGCATCGTCGTTATTGGCTCGAAGGACTTTCGATGGGCCGCGTTACTATGCTGATGTTGGTGATGCCCGCCTGCTTTACCGCGTCCATAACAGAGGCAAACGCGCCGAAGGGTACTTTCTGGTCGGCGCGGACATAAATCACCTGATGCGTTGGATCCATGCCCTTTTGCTGGAGCAGCGACGGCAGATCGTTCACGTTTACCGGCTTGTCATCCAGATACACGCGTTGCTGGCTGTCGATGGTGACGACAGTCCGCTGCTGCGTAATCTGCTTCACTGTTTTGGTCTTTGGCACAGCGACTTCAATGCCGGACTGCAATACTGGCGCGGTGATCATAAAGATCACCAGAAGCACCAGCACCACATCGACCAGCGGCGTGATGTTGATGTCGGACAGCGCCGTTTGCGTGCTGCCGTTTTTAGCGGTGTAGGCCACGCGGGACCTCTCCACGCGAAACTTCACGTTGACGGGGTGTGTACTCTTCTGGCGGCGTGGGCGTCGGCCCCAGTTGAATGTCCTCGATAGTATTCAGCAATTCGCGGCCAAAATCGTCCAGCCGCGCTCCCAATTCGCGCAGCCGCGCGGTCAACTGGTTGTAACCCATGACCGCCGGCACAGCGACAAAGATACCCGCCGCTGTGGTAATCAGGGCTTCTGAGATGCCCGGCGCAACTGCGCGCAGGGTGGCACCGCCGGAGGTCCCCAGGCCGTGGAACGCATCCACAATGCCCATAATGGTCCCAAACAGCCCGATGAAGGTAGCCACATTGCCGATGGTCGCCAGCCACGTCATACGCGCCTCCATCGCGGTCAGGGCTTCGCTCGCAGCGGTTTGCGCGGTGCGCTCCAGCGCCTTTATGTTACGGACTTCGCCGGTCGCATCCGTCTGATGCCGGTATTCCTCATACGTCTCTTCAAACACCTGGACTAGCGGGCTGGGTTTGAACTGCTCGCTGACGGCGGCAATGTCCTGCAATCGTTCGGCCTTTTGAAAGGCGCGCAAAAATCGCTTGCTTTGTGTGCTGGCTCGGCGGAAGGAGGCCCACTTGCCGAGAATGATGCTCCACGACTGTAGACTCGCGATCAGCAGGATCACCAAAACGCCGATGGCCACCGGGCCAAGGTTGTGCGCCATGTCGAGCAGGGCGCTGCCGCTGACCAGCCCCGAGGTCTGGGCCGGTTGCGTGGCGTCCTGTGCTTGAAAAAGAATGAGAATAAGAACGGACAATGCGTTCATAGCTAGTTTGAGTGTACCGACGCTTTCTGAATGCTCCAAGTTGCCATCTGGGTTGCTATCTTGATTCGTGGTATGCTGCGCTCGTTCCTCATATAGTGTTTCTATACTTTTAGGGCCTGCACTGGAGTGCGATGCTGCTGGAATTACGCGCGGAAAATTACATCGTTGTGGACCACGCCACCGTCGCCTTCGGCCCCGGTTTGAATCTGTTGACAGGCGAGACCGGTGCGGGCAAATCTATCCTTATAGATGCGCTCGCGCTCCTGTTGGGCGAAAAAGCTTCGGCGGAAGTTGTACGCCACGGGGCCGAACGCGCCCTCGTCGCCTGCGTATTTGAAGCCACTCCCGGCGCTCTCGAAATTCTGGAAGCCAATGGGTTAGATGCAGCCGGCGAGGAAATCATTCTGCGGCGTGAAATCGTCAGCAATGGCAAGGGCCGCGTCTTCGTCAACAATCAGGCCGCCACTGTGTCCGTGCTGCGCTCGCTGGCGCCGGAACTGGCCCTGGTCCACGCGCAAAGCGACACGCTGGGGGCCTTCGATCAGGCGCAGCAGCGCAGCCTGCTCGACCGTAGCGCAGGGGTTTCCTCCGAAGCTGTCAACGCGGCCTACATCGCATGGAACGATCTGCGCGAAAAACTCACGTCTCTACAGTTGGACGAGCAAGACCGCCTGCGCATGACCGACCTGTGGCGCTTTCAGGCGAAAGAGATTGAGCAGGCGCAGCTCGAAGCTGGCGAAGAGGAAAAGCTACTTGTGGAAAAGCGCGTGCTGGCAAATGCGGAAAAAATCTACGCCGCCGCCATGAGCGCGCATGACGTGTTGTATGATTCGGCCACCTCGGCGGAGGTCGCCCTGCGCGCCGGATTGAAGCAGATGGAAGAGTTACTCCGCTACGATGCGCAATGGACCGAAGCCGTGCAGCAATTGATTGCCGCGCGCGCCACCGTCGGCGATTTGGGCCAGCAGGCAAGGGAATTCGCCGAGAAGATACAGGCCTCGCCGGAACGGCTGGAAGAGATTGAAGACCGGCTGGCGCTGCTCGACAAATTGAAGCGCAAATATGGCGCAAGCGTGGCCGAAGTCATGGCCTACGGCGAGCAGGTGCGCAGCAAACTCGATGAAATTGAAAATCGCGACCAGTTGCTCGCCGACCTGACCGCGCAGCTTGCGCATGCAGCCAAGGTTTACGCCGTCGCCGCCGAAGCCTTGACGAACCAGCGCAGCGCCGCCGCCAAGCGCCTGGCCAAGCGCGCCGAAACGGAGATCAACCAGCTTGCCATGAAGGCGCGCTTTGAGATTGCCGTGACCGCGCAGCACGAAGCCTCGAACTGGATGGCACACGGTTGGGACATGGTGGACTATCGCATCGCGACCAATCCCGGAGAGCCGTTGAAGCCGCTCGACAAGATCGCCTCCGGCGGAGAAATGTCGCGCGTGATGCTGGCGCTGAAGGTGAGCGTGGAAGAGAGTGCGAATGCGGCGGCCAAAGGGAAAAAGAAGACGCAGTTGCCGCGCACGCTGGTCTTCGATGAGATCGACATCGGCATCGGCGGCAGCGCGGCGGAGGCGGTCGGACAGAAATTGAAGACGCTGGCGCGCGGCCAGCAGGTGCTCTGCATCACCCACCTGCCGCAGATCGCCGCCTTCGCCGACCAGCATTACCAGATCGAAAAACACGAACAGGCAGGCCGCACCCACACCAGCATTCACCCGCTCTCGAATGAAGAACGCCGCCAGGAGATCGCCCGCATGCTCAGCGGCGCGCAGGTGACGGAGACGTCCCTCAAGCACGCGGAACAGATGTTGAAGAACAGCGCGAAGTAAAGCACACCATACCGCGATGACCCTTATTGCTGCGAATACGGCGGCTGCTCCGGCACAGCTTGTCCGTCGGCGCGTGGATCGGAGGCTCCGAAGTTTACCCCCAGAGCACTGTCGTGCAGCACCGCATTGCCTCGCCCCATCACCTGGGAGTAGCGCGGCGTAATCATCAGTTGATGCCCCTTTTGCGACAGGCCTTCCAAAGTCAGCTTGGGATAGCCGTCTTCAATCGCGACATCGCAACCCGCGAAGCTCTGTTTGCTGAATCGGGCCGCGTCCAGCGCCGCCTGGATGTTCATATCGAAGTCGACAATGTTGGCGACGAACTGCGCGTGCGCCTGCGCCTGGTTCCATCCGCCCATGATGCCGAAGGCGATGGCGACGTTGTCTTTCCGCATAAAGCCGGGAATGATGGTGTGCAGAGGACGATTATGCGGAGCGATCGCGTTCGGTTGTCCCAGCGTCAACGTAAAGCTGGCGCCCCGGTTCTGTAAGGCGAAGCCTGTCCCAGGAGGGACCAGGCCGCTTCCGAAGCCGTAGAAATTGCTTTGGATCAGCGACACCTCATTGCCATCGCGGTCCACCACGGAGAGATAGGTGGTGTCGCTCGACAGCCGCGCCAGTTGATCGGTCAAATCGGACGGCAGCACGCTGCATTGCGCGCTCTCCTGAATCAGCTTCGCGCGTTGCTTGGCAAGCGCCTTCGAGATCAATTGCGCGGTTGGAATCTGGCTTGCCCTGGGGTCGCCGACATAGCGCAGCAGATCGGCGTAGGCAAGTTTCTTGGCTTCAATTTCCGTATGCAGCGTGTTGACACTGTCGTGCCCCCATTGCCGGAGCGGAAATTGCTCCATGATGTTCAGCATGGAAAGCGCGGCCACGCCCTGGCTGTTTGGCGGCATCTCGTAGACAGTCCATCCGTGATACGTCGTCGAGATGGGATCGACCCACTCCGGCTGAAAGTCCGTCAGGTCGGCAGCGGTCATAAATCCGCCACGCTCGGCGGAAAGCTTCAGGATGGCGTCCGCGACCGGTCCGCGATAAAACCCATCGCGTCCGTTTTGCGCGACCCGGCGCAGTGAAGCGGCGAGGTCTGGATTGCGAAATATCTGGCCTGTCGTTGGCGCTTTGCCGTTCGGCAGAAAGACCGGCGCGAAGGTGGGTTCATTCGCAAACGGCATGCCACTATTCTTCCAGTTCTCCGCGTCTGTCTCTGGAACTGGAATTCCTTCCTGCGCGTAGGCGATGGCCGGTTGCAGGTCTTCCGAGAGCGGTAGCTTGCCGAAGCGTTGATGCAGAGCGTCCCAGCCCGCCACCGCGCCCGGGACCGTCACTGGGTAAATGCCATGAAGAGGGATCTTTCCGGTGATGCCTTTGGCTTGCAGGGCCGCAATGCTCGCTCCCTGTGGCGCCCATCCGCTGGCATTCAGGCCGTATAGCTTCTT
Organism: Acidobacteriaceae bacterium; assembly: GCA_027306695.1. GTDB lineage: Bacteria > Acidobacteriota > Terriglobia > Terriglobales > Acidobacteriaceae > JAKAAZ01. The sequence continues at coordinate 9,717 of DAHUZH010000043.1, read as the reverse complement.
GGTCTTCGCATCGTAAACGATGGCGAACAGGTCTCCGCCGATGCCGTTCATCATCGGCTCGATCACGCCAAGCGCGGCGTTGGCGGCGATGGCCGCATCGACGGCGCTCCCTCCGCGCGCAAGAATCGATGCCCCAGCCACGGACGCCAGCGTCTGGCTGGTCGCAACGATGCCATAACGATTTGCCGTCATGGATTCTGCGTAGTCCTTGCCCGGCGGCCCAGAAGACCAGGCGGCCGTGGGCAGGAGTAGTGCCAGAGAAATAAGGAGGGAAGCAGTGAATGGTCTACGGCACATTACGTTCAGTCTTAACATGGCAGACGTTCCTAAGGACTAAGGATCTAACAATACTAGCTTCCGCGCAGAATCACTATCTAAATTCATCCTGCCGGCCTGCGCGGCTTGCTTCGCGCGAAAGAATCTGCAAAAGAGTTTTTCGTCTGAACGGGTTGCAATATGAAGTAGTCCTCTTCTGCACGCTTCCCAAACTTTTTCTTTACATTTCTTTCACCCAATTTTCACGGCATCTTTATCGTCGCCATCGATAGAACTGTTTATATCGACTTGGGATGAATAGCTTTCTTACACGCGTCACAATCTCCCGCAATCCAAACCCGGAACGAACTGCCAGCGACAGAAAATACAAATCTTTTTGAGAGGCCCTTCGTGTCTAAATTCTGGAATATATTTTTCGGTTTTGTCCTTGTCCTCAGTATGGAAACAGCCGTCTATGCAGCGGCACCAGCGATGGTCCGAGGAAAGGTCATCGATCCCGCCGGAAATGTTGTCTCCGGCGCGCAGGTGACGCTGACAAACACAATGTCGCAAAAGTCTGTGACTGTTGTATCGAACCAGGAAGGCGACTACAGCTTCTCTGCCCTGGACACTGGTACGTATACGCTCGCAGTTACCCACGAAGGTTTTCAAAATTTCTCGCAAACGCTGCAGCTTGCTGCTGGCCGCTCCGTCGATCTTGACGCCAAACTTGTCGTTGGCACGACCTCGCAGTCGGTGACGGTGCATGGCGGACTGATTCAGGGTGCAACTACGCAGCCATCGCAGCAGGACGTCTTTGCTTCGGCCCAGTCGGTGCGCGTCATCGATCGTAAGCAGATGGACATGGTTGGCCCGGTCGCTGGAGGTGCACAGATTATTTCCACCGCACCAGGAGCCATCGTTACAGGCTACGGCAACACGGGAGCGACGAAATACACGATCACTCTCAACGGGCTCAATCAGGGCTGGGGCGGCTATGGCGGTTACACGGGTGGTGGCTCGTTGGGCATCACGTTCGACGGTGTGCCGATCATCGATCCCGCGACCGACTTGTGGCCCTCTGCAACAATCCCTGAAAATGGATTGATTCAGAACACCAACGTCACCTATGGCCCGGGCAATCCTGCGGACCGCTGGTACACCAACGTCGGTGGCGCGGTGGAGTTCACTCCATTGCAGCCGACCGCCAAACCCCAGGCAACTGTGACTGCCACCTACGGCAGCTACCAGCAGAAAGACCTGGTGGCGAATGCCAGCACCGGCCTGATTCACGGCTGGTCCACGGTGTTCGCTGGCGGCGCAGGCAAAGGCGACGATTTCCGCAAGGCTCCCGATGGATTCACAAATCCCAGTAAGGACTGGGCCGTCCTTGCCAAGACGGTGAAGACATATCAAGGCAACAGCCTGGAGTTGGCTGGCTACTATGCCTATGGCGGCGGTTATCGCTCGCAGGTGATCCCACTCGCAGCCAACCCCTATATCACCATCGATGGCAACCTGGGCAGCCAGCAATACAGCCAGCAAACCTCCGGCTATTACAGTACGCTGCCATTCAACACCTACAACAAATACGACACCAACCAGATGGGACTGATCTATGGACGGGAGAACGTGCATCTCGACAACACGACTGCAGTACAAAACCTTTCGTGGTACATGCACATTCGGCGGTCACACGATCGCTACAATGATGTCTATCAGAACAATTCCGGGCCCGGCGGCAACCAGCAGCAGAACGAGCATAACAACCCACACACCGATACGGTCGGCGACAAGTTCCTGCTGACCAAGGATCTGCCGTGGAACACCATTAACGGTGGTGGATATTATATTCACGCCCTGTATAACAGTCGGAACAACTTCTATGGTCCCGCGTGGGGTGGCTCCAAAACTGTTGTCAACCAAGGTGGCAAAATCCGCTCCAGCTACTTCGACCAGGACGACTACGCCATCTTCCTGCAGGATGATTTTCATCCGCTCCCGATTCTGCACATCACCCCTGGCATCCGTTACGTCGGCTTTGCCACCGACTTCTATAATGCCGTCCAACAGGACTTTACCCTGGCGCCCGGAGCGGTCCTGAGCACAACCTGCCGTTATGGCAACTTTGGTGGCGTGAAAGGGAATGTCAGCGTGCAGGACGCATGTCCCGCCGCCTACGAGAACCGCAGTGGGGCCGAGCCATCCGTCGACGTTTCCGTCGAGGCACGCCCTTGGCTGAATCTATACGGCGGGTTTCAGGAAGCGCTGCGTGCGCCGGCGATGGGAGGTGGCGGCGGACTATTTCAGGCTGTCGATCCGGTCAGTTATCACCTGGAGCGCGGGACCTATTATCAGGCCGGGGCCAAGTTGCACACCGAGGGGTCTGGGTTCAAGAACAATCTGATCCTCGGCGCTGCCTACTATCACCAGAAATTCGCCAATCAGGAGATTGATACCACACTGGCCAACGGTGATACTTACGATGCCAATGGAACGTCCGTCTACAACGGCGTCAACATCTTCTTCGACGACGATCCACTGCAAAATCTGCACCTGTTCGCCAATGCGAACATTGAGGCGGCTAGTTACAGCAGTTACGTCACCGGTGGCATCTTCACCAACGGCGCGGCCACCTGCAATCCACCCAGCGGCCCTATCTCGGGCTGCCTGGACTACAACGGCTACCCCGTGTCATACGTGCCCACATCGACGCTGAACGCCGGGGCGTTCTACTCCCTTCACCCCACGGAGAATTTAATCCTCCAGCCCACGGCCTCGTTCCAGTTCATCGGCAGCCAGCATCTGTTCGATAACTGTGCCGAAGTGTCGGGTGCTTGCACCAGCCCGGCGCCCAGTAAATCCGTGACAATGCCCGCCTACGCGACGCTCAACCTGGGGGCGCAGGTTCCCTTCAAGCGGCTCGAATTCAGTGTGATGGCTTTGAATGTGTTGAACAAGCAGTACAACATTTATGAGTACATCTCGGCAGGTTCCTACTTCAATACATCCTCGACAGCGCCCTCGACTTCGCCGCAATATGCCTACGACTACGTGACGGCGTATCCCGGCGCTCCAGTTACCGCCTATGTCAGCGTTGGCTACCACTTTTAACTCCACCCACAAAAACCTGCATTGAGATAACGAGCGCGGACGCTGAACCAGCGCCCGTGCTCTCTTTTGCAAATCTTGGCTACCTAAGCGAATTGATGGTTAGTGTAGTTGGAGAGTCATTCTGAATGGAGATTCGGTCGTCGTGGGTCGCCGCGGCGACCTCAGAGTGACTCACCCAATTCTTGAAACCAAAATCTGTAAATTTTCTATATCTATGTGTACATGATGTATGTTGGTGGGATGAATTTCATTCAGGTTGCACGTTCCTGCCGACGCACCTCCGTTGCATTCCTCGCTTTTTGCGCGATGACAATCTCCTGCTTTCCAGCCATGGCCCAGGCGGACAAGAAGCCTGCCCCTGCCGCCGAAAAATCTTCTGCCGCAACCAATAAAACGGCAGCGGACAAACTGGCGCTGCCTCCGTTGCCGCCAGACGCGCATGTCCAGCAGAGCATGCAGCTCAATGGCAAGACACTGCACTACACCGTTACCGTCGGTTCCTTGCCAGTGCGCGACAAGGACGGGAAGGAAACCGGTGAGGTCGTCTACACGGCCTACACCATGGAAGGTAAAGATCGCCCGGTGACGTTTGCCGTAAATGGTGGCCCAGGCGCTTCCTCGGTCTACCTGAATTTTGGCGCCATCGGGCCGAAGCATTTGAATGTGGGCAATGAAGGCGACAGTCCCTCGGACCCGGCCACGCTGACCGACAATCCGGGAACGTGGCTGGACTTTACCGATCTTGTCTTCATCGATCCCATCGGCACTGGATTCAGCCGCTCTCTGGTATCGGAGGCCGAGACGAAGAAGCAGTTTTACAGCACCACGCCCGACATCGAGTATCTCTCTCGCGTCATCTATGACTGGCTGGTCAGAAATGACCGCATCACTTCCAGAAAATATCTTGTCGGCGAGAGCTATGGCGGGTTCCGCGGGCCGCGCATCACCTACTATCTTCAGTCGCAGCTCGGCGTGGCGATGAATGGCGTGGTATTGATTTCTCCTTACCTGAACCCGACCATTGAGGACAACGGCGATCTGTCTCCCATTCCGTGGATGATGACTCTGCCGCCGATTACGGCGGCGCATCTGGAACGCGAGCACCAGCTCACACCGCAGGCCATGGCCGATGTGATTGCGTACACCCGTGGGCCATACGCGACGGCGCTGATTGAAGGTCACTCCAATCCAGCAGCTACGCAGGCCATGATCCAGCACGTCACGGAGATGACCGGTCTCGACCCGGAATTTGTGAAGCGCTCCGGCGGCAGGATTGAAACCGGGGCCTATCTGCGCGAAGTCTTCCGTGAGCAGGGCAAGCTCGGCTCCGTCTACGATTCCAACGTCACCTCTTTCGATCCATTTCCGTATGCGCCGGAACAACGCGCCAACGATCCTCTGCTGGCAACTCTCATCGCTCCCACGACGACGGCCATGGTCAACTTTGTGACGGTGACGGTCGGCTGGAAGATCGACGCGCGTTACAACGCGCTTTCCTATGAGGTAGGCCGGCTATGGGACGGGGGAGATGCCCTGCGGCGCGGTTCCGTGACCCAGCTTCGCGAAGCGGTCGCTGCCGATCCAAAGCTGCGTGTCATCATCGCGCACGGATGGAACGACCTGTCCTGTCCTTTCATGGGATCGATCCTTACCGTGTCGCAGATGCCGATCATGGGCGACCCCACGCGCGTCTCGGTGCATGAGTATCCCGGCGGCCACATGTTCTACACCCGCCCGTCGAGCAGCGCCTCGCTGCAGAAGGACGTGATGGACATGTACAGCAAGCATTGAGAGGGCTTGCGTACTTTTTCTACCAGTGAAGATGGTCTCCTCTGTTACACTCGCGGGCGATGAAAACTTCGCGTGTACGCTCTCTACTAATTTTTGGCTTGTTTGGCGGCTTATTGGCCTGCGCCTCGACTTTCAACTGCTCGGCGCAGGCCGTTTCCACTAGCACGCCGCAGCATCTCTTCTTCCATGTCACACTTGACCCACAACAGGCAAAGTCCGTCTCCGGGCGACTGCTGATTCTGCTGGAGCCTGGCACCAAGCTCGAAGACGTTCGCGTCAACGAGTTCCATCCCTCAACCGTCTACGTGGCGGCCAAGGATGTGAGTGAATGGAAGCCGGGCGAGTCGGTCGATATCGACGTCGACAACATCGCTTATCCTGCCGGCTTTTCCACGCTATCGCCAGGGGACTATGTCGCGCAGGCGGTGCTCGACACGGCACATAAATTTGCCTACTACGGCCCCGTCGCCGGCGATCTGAAAAGTGCTCCGACCGCGCTGGCGCACTGGACTCCGGGGCAGGGGCAGCGACCACGGTTGACGCTGTCGCAGACTGTGAATGTGCGCCCGCACGACTGGCTCCCGCCCAAGCTGACCGCAGCTGAAAAACAGGGCGTGACAGACGCAACGAAGCCGTTCGATTTCACAAGCGCCGCGCTCAGTCAATTCTGGGGCAGGCCCATGCATATTCGCGGGTGGGTAGTGGTGCCACCGGGGTACTCAGAACATCCGAAACATCATTACCCCACGGTGTATTGGACACACGGCTTTGGCGCCCCGCTGTGGTACATCCATTCAACCGCAGCGATGATTTACCAGCGCATGGCCAAGGGCACCATGCCGCCCATGATCTGGGTGTTTCTCGATGAGTCCAGTCCTCGCGGCACGCATGAGTTTGCCGACTCGGTGAATAACGGCCCATGGGGGACGGCGCTGACCACTGAGGCCATTCCGGAGCTCGAACGCCAGTACCGCATGGATGCGAAGCCGAGCGGACGATTTCTGAATGGCCACTCCTCCGGCGGTTGGGCTACGTTGTGGTTGCAGGTGACGTATCCAAAGATTTTTGGTGGAACCTGGTCCACCTCGCCGGACCCCAGCGATTTTCATGACTTTACCGGCATCGACCTCTACGCGGCGCATGCCAATGCGTACACCAAGCCGGATGGCTCGCCCTATCCGCTGGTGCGCGACAAAGGCAAAGTGATGGCGACCTTCCAGCAGTTGACGCAACTGGAAGACGTGCTGGGGCCGTATGGGGGGCAGATATCGTCGTTCGACTGGGTCTTCTCGCCGCGTGGACCCGGTGGCCGGCCGGAACCAATGTTCAACCATGCGACCGGCGAGGTCGATCCGGCCGTCGTCGCCTACTGGCAGCAGCATTATGACATTGCCTACCGAATGCAGCAGCAATGGCCGACGATTGGCCATGATTTGCGCGGCAAGGTGCATCTTTACGTCGGCACCGCAGACACATTCTATCTCGACGGCGCGGCGCATCTGCTGGACTCGGTATTTCAATCGCTTCACGCGGATGAGCACTTTACCTACATTCCCGGGAGAACGCATATGGACCTGTATCGGGTAGGGAAGGACCCGAATGGGCTGTTCGATCAGATTGCGACGCAGATGTATGTCGTGGCGCGCCCCAGGGCGCATTGGCGGGCGAAGCAGTAAAGGAAGATCGCCTTATATAGATTGTTATTCCGAGCGGAGTACGACGCGCGGGCGAAGTCGAGGAACCTCGGCGTTTCCCGGCCAACGGCAAGGTCCTTCGCCTGCGGCCCAGGATGACAGGATTTTTCCTGAGTGCTGATATTTTGATACTGCTACGGACTTGTTGGATGCGAACAGGAACCCCTGAAAGTGGCCATCGTATGAGGAAGAAATTTCTGCCGCTCGTTTTGCTACTCGTCTGCGCGCGCGTAGGACTCCACGCGCAAAACTTCAGTCTCATCACTGGCCGCGAGCAAGTCGCGTCGCTCGATGGCCTGTGGCGCTTTCACACCGGAGACAACCCAGCCTGGGCCAGCCCGAATTTTGACGACTCGCAATGGCCGCTGCTGCACTCAGACCGTTCCTGGACCGAGCAGGGCTATCCTGGCTACGGCGGTTATGCCTGGTATCGTTTTACGATTCAGGTCCCCGACGGCAGCCAACCGCTGGGCTTGCTACTACCCAGGATATATACCGGCTATCAAGTCTTTGCGAACGGCAAACTGATTGGCGGTGCAGGTTCGACGACACCCACCCGCGTTCCTGTTTTTGCTACCGAACCGCAGTTGTTTCATCTTCCCCCAGGAAGTGCTGGACCGCAAACCATCCAGATCGCCCTTCGTGTTTGGGAGTACCAACCCATTGCCTCCTGGGTTGGCGGAGGTACTTTAAGGTTCGGCAGTGCCGCGGGTGATCCGGCGTTTCTGACGCGCCGATTGGACTGGCTCGAGATGGCGCGCGCGCAGAGACTTGTAAACTTCTACGCATACGCTCTTCTTGCAACCGTCGTTGGCCTTGCGATCCTTGGACTGTTTCTGCTGCGTAGAGAGGACCGCGAGTATTTTTGGTTTGCCGTTTTACTGCTGGCGGGCGCGGTAGACGCCGCTCTGCTGGTGCGGGGGTACCACTCCATTCGGTTTCTCCTGTTCCGCCTGTTGGACGAGACCGCGGTCGCAGTGGGTGTGATGGCGGCCCTGATGTTTTTCTCAATGGTCCTGCATGTGCGCCGCTCATTCTGGTGGTGGGTGGCTTGTGTCGCGGCGGTGCTGAGTCCTTTGTCTTTGACTCCGTATTATTTTCAGTGGACGGCTGTGGGAATCTCTTATGCCATTCAACTCATGTGCCTTCTGCCAGCCTATGTCTGGATTGTTGTCGTGCTCGCGATATGCACTCTTAAGAAAGATGCTTCTGCGCGCCTGCTGCTGGCGCCTGCTGCACTTCTTTATGGCTATGGCATTCTCAACAGCATCGTGGGCATAGGCTTTGAACTCAAATGGCAAAGAGCGTTCGCGTCGCTCGAAGATATTCCGCTTCTGTCGCATCCTTTCCCGCTAAGCGGAGAGGACGTGATCAATTACATCTTCGTCCTTGCCCTGCTCATTTTCCTGGTGCGCCGGTTCTCACTGGCCCGGCAGGAAGAAACGCGGCTGTCCAACGAAATGGAGGCGGCGCGGAGTATGCAATCCCTGCTGGTTCCTGCAACTGCGCCGAGAACGCCTGGTTTCAAGGTCGAGAGCGGTTATATTCCCGCCAGCGAAGTAGGCGGAGATTTTTTTCATGTGCAACCCGGAGACGACGGCTCGCTGCTGATCGTCGTCGGCGATGTCAGCGGCAAAGGGCTTAAGGCCGCCATAACGGTGAGTACCATTGTCGGCGCGCTGCGCGGATGCACTCTGCGTGAGCCAGCCAGCGTGCTGGAATATCTGAATCGCGTGCTGCACGGCCAAATTAAAGGTTTCGTCACCTGCTCCGCCGCGCTGATCGAGAGCGACGGTGCGATGACAATCGCCAACGCCGGGAACCCAGCTCCTTATCGCAATGGCGAAGAGATGGCTGTCAGCGGCGGCCTGCCGCTGGGCGTCATAGCCGACGGCATTTACGAGGAAACACATTCCCAGCTCGCGCCTGGCGATCGGCTCACCTTCGTTTCCGATGGCGTCGTCGAGGCGACCAACGACAAGAGGGAACTGTTCGGCTTCGAGCGCACCCAGGCCATCAGCAATCAGCCAGCGCAAGCCATCGCCGAAGCCGCGAAGCACTTCGGGCAGGAAGACGACATCAGCGTTCTCTCCGTCACCCGCACGGCAACCATGAAAACGGGCATCGCATGAGGAAAAAAGTCCTATTTGCTCTGCTGCTTATCTTTGCGTGCTGTGGACTTGATTCGCAGAATACTCCTATCCCCGCTCCCGCAAGTCATCCCATCACGTTGGGCCAGTCGATGGTGGCGCTGACCGAATGGAAGTTTCAGCCGGGAGACAATCCAGCCTACGCCCAGCCTGGGTATGACGATTCAGACTGGAAATTGATGGGCATCGAGCCGCGAGCGAACTACCACGATCCTTACTTCAGTTCCGATTCCTACGTTCCCGGCTGGACAGCTTTGGGCTTTCCAAATCTGACGGGATACGCGTGGTACCGGGTGAGATTCCAAGTGACAGGCATTAACAAGGATTTATGGCTGGAGATGCCGCCGGATGTGGACGACGCGTACCAGGTCTATGCCAACGGGCAACTGGTGGGATCCATGGGAAAATTTACAGCGAACCATGTGACGGCTTTTTATTCGCGCCCGATGGAATTCCATCTTCCCGCTCCCAATGCCGATGGCAATGTTGTTCTCGCGCTGCGCTTCTACATGCAGCCGGAAAGCGTCCAATGGAATTTTGATGCTGGCGGCATGCACGCGCCGCCGGTAATCGGCCTCGCTGATACTGTAGCGCTTCTGCACCAGCGGAATCAGGACGACGTAAACATCCAGACGGCTCTTTCCTACCTGCTACTTGGGCTGCTGGCCTTGATTGCAGGCATTGCAGCCTTCTGGATCTATCGTATGGGCCAA
>DAHUZH010000042.1 GCA_027306695.1 Acidobacteriaceae bacterium | reverse complement strand
GCATCCCCAAACGCTGCTGACCTGGGGGATGAACGACGGCGACCTTCCGGTACCGTTTGGCGGCCCGCTGCGCATGCGGGTGCCCCGCCAGCTAGGCTACAAGAGCGTCAAGTACGTCACTCGCCTGACCGTCACCGATACGATGAAGAAATTTGGGAAAGGTCTGGGATCTGCGGAACCGGAATATGGCTATGCCTGGTACGCCGGCATCTGAGCGGTCTTTGCTACGGTACGAGATACGCACTCGTTGGCAGAAATAGTTCTCGGTTTTTGCAAAATCATCATTGCGTGAAATGCTCCAAGCTGAGCCGATGACCATTATGCTGCTCGTACAGAAGTCCCGGATCCGATACACAACGAAAAATCCATAAAACTTAAGTTTTCACTTGACAATTATTTCCTAGCATGAATACTTAAGTATGTACTTAACTAATGCGCCACCAGAAAGGAAATTATGGAAGAGCAATCCGTCATTCACAGCACCTTTGTCATCGAGCGCAGCTATCCCAAGCCGCCGGAGCGCGTGTTCTCCGCTTTCGCCAACGCGTCGCAAAAGCGCCGCTGGTTTCTGGAAGGGGAGAAGCAGGAAGTCGAACACTTTGAGCTGGATTTTCGCGTGGGAGGGGCCGAGCGTGCCCGGCTTCGGCTTAAAGAAGGGACCCCGTTTCCCGGCGTCGCCATTACCAACGAGGGAAATTATCTGGACATTGTGTCCAACCGCCGCATTGTGACGGCCTCGACGATGACGCTGGGAGACAAGCGCATCTCAGCCTCTCTGGTCACGTTTGAGTTTTTGTCCACGAAAGAAGGAACGGACCTGCTCTGTACGCATCAGGGAGCGTTTTTTGAGGGCGCGGATGGCCCGGAGATGCGTGAACATGGATGGCGCAAATTGCTGGATAAGCTGGACAAGGAGCTGACGCGGTCGTCGAATGCCATGCAGGCAAATCCGTAATGGCCGACAACAAAGCCAAGATCGACCGCGTCTTTCATGCGCTTGGCGATCCTACGCGCAGGCAGATTCTGGAGAGGTTGAGTGCGGGACCTGTTTCGGTTTCGCACTTGGCAACTCCCCTGAAGATTACTCTGGCCGCCGTGGTCCAACACCTGCAGTTATTGGAGGAAAGCGGATTGGTGCGCACGGAAAAGCTGGGCCGGGTGCGCACTTGCCGCATCGATCCGGCGGGGCTTGCGGTGGCGCAGCAGTGGATCGCCGATCGGCGTTCGACCCTGGAGAAGCGGTTGGACCGGTTGGGCGATCTGCTCGCCTAATCCGATGAGGCGTCATTCAAGCGTGAGGCTTTTCCATCTCTTCTTCCGACACGTCTTTGATATGGGTTGCAAGCCACCATTTATAGCCGAATGGGTCCTTCACGCCAGCCATGCGGTCGCCGTAAAACTGGTCGGCAGGTTCGCGCTCACTCTTCGCGCCTGCGGCGAGGGCCTGCCGATACATCGCATCGCAGTCTTCCGTGTAAATGAGCAGCGAGACGGACGATCCGCCGTAATGGGCTGGAGAGAAGGCATCCATCTCGGCGTTTTCATCCGCCATCATAATGATGGAGTCGCCGATCTGGATTTCCGCGTGGGCGACGCTGCCGTCCGGTTGCTTCATGCAAAGACGTTCGGTCGCGCCAAAGGCGTTCTTGTAAAACTCGATAGCCTTGGCGGCCCCATCAATCATGAGATAAGGCTGAATACTGTGATAGCCGTCGGGAATAGGCTTGACGGTCATGGTGTTTCCTCCGCTAACAGGTATTTTGCTCCTTGCAGGATGAAGCGGGAGTAAAAAGTTTTTCGGTTAGGTGAGAGCATGGCTTTTGGTTTCCTTCAATCCGGTCGCGATCAGGGCCGCCACAAAAAATGCAATTGAAATCGATGACAGAGCAAGCTCGATTCCGCTGCGGTCGGAAATGTAGCCGATGATATACGGCGAGCCAGCGCCTAAAAATCGGCCCAGATTGTAAACGACGCCCATGGCGGTCCCACGCACGGCGGTTGGGAACGCTTCACTGGCGATGACAGTAAATCCGCTGAAGAATCCTGTACCGAAAAATCCAACAACAGGGCCAAGCAATAGCAGCATGGCTGCACCGTGCGCGTGTGCGTAGATGGGGACCATCACGGCGGCGATCGTCAGAAATGCGATGTAGGTGCGCTTGCGTCCAAAGCTGTCCGCCAGGTAGCCGAAGGAAAGATAGCCAGCAAACGTTCCGAACTGCATGATGATGGTCCACGCGGAAGTTTGCACTATGCTGAGTCCGCGTCCACCCTGCGCAATGGGCAACGATAGGAACCGCGGAATCCAGGTGAACAGCCCCCACCACGCGAAGAGCGAAGCAGCGTTCATGGACGCGGTGATGATTGTGGCTCGTCTGAGTTTTCCTTGAAAGATGCTGCGCAGCGGCATCGTCGATGCTTTTTGTCGCCAGATCTCCGGCTCTTTCACGGAGCGGCGAATCCACAATGTGATCAGCGCGGGAAATACGCCGACGAAGAAAACCGCGCGCCAGCCGAAGTGTGGCATGATGAGCGCGGTGATAGCTGCTCCGAGTGCATAACCGAGCGCCCAGGAGGCCTGCGCGATTCCGATCGCTTTGCCGCGATGTTCCGCGGGCCACGTTTCCGCGACCAGCGCGCCGCCAGCGGCCCACTCGCCCCCGATCCCCAGGCCCAATAGAAAACGGAAGATGCCAAGTTGCAACACCGTATGCGCCAGACCGCAGCAGGCAGTGAACACGGAGTAGATGAGCATGCTGAAAATCAGCGCGTGAGTGCGGCCAATTTTATCTGCAAGCCAGCCGAAAAATATGCCTCCGATGGCGGCGGATATGAGTGTCAGCGACATAAGCAGCCCACTGGTTGCGGCGCTCATGTGCATGTCTTTTTGCAGGTCTACCAGCACCAGTGAGAACAGCATCATGTCCATGCTGTCCAGCATCCAGCCGAGAGAAGTAGTCAGCAGAGCGCGCTTCTGCGTGGTGGTGGCGCCGGTCAGCCATTGCATAGCACGTATTTCCCCGTCCTCTTTCAAGAAATTTTCGCGGTGCTCGAAATACTTTTTTTATTACAGAGAGTCTTATTTATTAGAGCGCTGGATAGAACTCTAAAAAGAGGAAATAGAATCTGTGCCTTCTTGAGATGTTCTTTTTTGCGCAACAGAAATTTCTCCAGAATATTTTCAGACCTTATCTGTATTTGCGCGCCGCACGCCAGGCAGCGGCAAAACCATCATTGCAACAGTGCGCCAAGTGAGGATTTCTGAATGAGTTCAGTAGGCCGGCTCCGTCAATTGCTTTTGAATGGCGATTTCATTGTTGCACCGGGTGCGTTTGATTGTCTCTCCGCAAAGGCTGTAGAACTGGCCGGATTCTCTGCGATTTATATGACCGGCATGGGGACCTCCGCCAGCCGTCTGGGTCTGCCGGACTATGGCCTGGCGACCATGTCGGAGATGGTGGCCAATGCATCGGCAATGTCCACAGCGGTAAAAATCCCCATCATTGCCGATGCCGACACCGGTTATGGCAATGAACTGAACATGGCGCGGACGATCCATGAATACGAACGGCATGGGGCAGCGGGCGTGCACGTTGAAGACCAAGTATTTCCAAAAAAATGCGGACATCTCGACAGGAAGCAGGTCATTCCACGGAATGAATTTGTCAGCAAAATTCACGCGGCGGTGAAGGCACGCTCCAACCCGGACTTCATCATTATTGCGCGGACGGACTGCAATTCCGTGATGGGGTTTGAGGAAGCCATTGCGCGCGCCAACGCCGCGCTCGACGTCGGCGCCGATCTAGCTTTGGTGGAAGCGCCGGAGTCGATGGCGCAGATAGAAAAAGTTCCGCAGCGTGTGCAGGGGCCGTGCGTTTTGAATATGCTGCTGGGAGGAAAAAGTCCGGTGCTCTCGCTGGGCGATGTGAACGGCATGGGATATCGGGTGGTTCTGCTGTCGGATGTTTTGCTGTGCGCCGCCATTACAGCCTACGACTCCGCGCTGGCAACTGTTCGGACCTCGCGCGATCCGCTGCATTTCGCCGACACACTGGCCCCCAATGCTATCTTTCAACGGCTGGGCGCGGAGAATTGGGACAAGTTGCGGGTAGAGCGGGAACAGGCAGTCGTGTAGGGCAGAAGGGCGCAGGCGCATAGAATTCAGTGTGTCATTCAAGGGTTTCTGCGCGGCGGCGGCTGCCGGTTTTTAACTCTGGACTCGTCGTGCTGGTCAGCTCCAGCAGGCTGCCGACAAAGGTAAATAGAATCAGATGGCAGGTGACTGCGCCGCACATATCAAGCAGCACATCGAAGGGTGAACCGGTGCGTTTGGGCAGAAAGCTCTGATGAAATTCATCCGCGCCGGAGAGCGCCAGTGTGGACAGCAGCGCCACAGCGGCGGCCCGCAGCGAAGCTGTGACTGCGGAGTAGGAACGGCTGAGCCGAAACGTCATGCGCCAGGCACGGAAGAAGACCACACTCACGAATCCATAAGCAAAAAAGTGGCCGACCTTGCGAATGTCGTAGAGCAGCCTGTGCCACGTAGGATTGGCGAGTGGTCCAAAAATGCGCTCGACGATGGGACGCAAAAACGAACTGGTATTGTCGGAGGAAAATGTGTCCGACGACGACATCATGATGAGCACGACGCAAATGGCCGCTGGAATCCATGCGCTCAGCAGCACCCGGCGGCGCTTACTCAACATGATAGTTGGGCGCCTCGCGCGTAATGATCACATCATGCACATGGCTTTCACGCAGACCGGCATTCGAGATACGGATGAAGCGTGCGTTCTCCTGTAACTCTGCAATGCTGGCGCAGCCGAGATAACCCATGCCGGAGCGCAGGCCGCCGACCAGTTGATAAACCATGGCTTCGAGAGGCCCGCGATACGGAACACGGCCTTCGATGCCTTCCGGCACAAATTTTCCCAGCCGATTTTGTCCGTTGTTTTCGCGGGTCGCCATGGAACTGCTTTGTTCGGCATTCCCTTCCAGATCGCGCGAGCTTTGGAAGTAGCGCTCGCCGGAACCCTGAGCCATGGCGGAGATCGATCCCATGCCTCGATAGGTCTTGAAAGATCGGCCCTGGAAGAGAATCGTCTCGCCCGGACTTTCATCCACACCTGCGAATAGAGAACCGATCATCACAGTATTCGCGCCTGCGGCAATGGCCTTGGTGACATCGCCGGAGTATTTGACACCGCCGTCGGCGATGATGGGCACGCCATGCTGCCTGGCGGCGCGATAGGCTTCGGAGATCGCTGTGACCTGCGGCATGCCAGCGCCAGTGACCATGCGCGTGGTGCAGATGGAACCTGGCCCGATGCCCACTTTGATGGCGTCCGCGCCAGCTTCAATCAATGCCATTGCGCCTTCGTAGGTGGCGATGTTGCCGGCCATCAGATCGACTTCCGGGAAATTTTTCTTGATAAGTTGGATCGCTTCCAGCACGCGCGAGGAGTGGCCGTGCGCTGAATCGATTGCCAGCGCATCGACGCGGTTGCGCACCATCTCGGCGGCGCGCTCCAGAAAATCTCCCGTCGCTCCGATGGCGGCGGCCACACGCAAGCGACCCTGCGAGTCTTTCGCGGCGCTGGGGTATTTCAGTTTTTTCTGGATGTCCTTTACGGTAATCAGACCTTTGAGTTCGTACTGGTCGTTGACCACCAGCAGCTTTTCCACGCGGTGCTTGTGCAGGATCAGCTCGGCTTCTTGCAGTGTGGTTCCGACGGCCACGGTGATGAGGTTTTCTTTCGTCATCACCTCGCCGACGGGAATGTCGGTGCGGGTCTCAAAGCGCAGATCGCGGTTGGTCAGGATGCCGACGAGCCTTTTATTTTTGGTGACGGGAACGCCGGAGATTTTGTAGCGGCGCATCACGTCGAGCGCTTCCGAAATGAGCTGCTCGGGGGAAATCGTCACCGGGTCCACGATCATGCCGCTTTCCGAGCGCTTTACTTTATCTACTTCGGCGGCCTGCTGCTCGACGGACAAATTGCGATGGATCACGCCGATGCCGCCCTGCTGCGCCATGGCGATGGCCAGCCGCGATTCCGTGACGGTGTCCATGGCGGCACTCAGCAACGGTGTGTTCAGAGTGATGTTGCGGGTGACTTGGGTCTGCGTGCTGACCTGGGTCGGAACTACCTCGCTGTATGCGGGGACGAGAAGAACATCGTCAAACGTCAGGGCTTCGGGAACAGGAATTTCAATCATAGGGTTTGGTTGGAACAGTGCATGTTGGCTGTTTTGAAATTCCGACTGACCGGGGTTGGCATAACTGATTGTAAGGTTCCGCATACCTTCCCGCAAACATTTTGCCGAGAACCTTGGCTGTCCCGATTGCGTAAATTGCAATATGGGGAAGCTTTGCAGGAGGGGAACAATGCATGCAATTCGAGCCAGGGACTACTGCAATGAGCCCACATTGTACGAATATCATCGTTGACATACGATATGAGTCGTAGTATGTTGTGTGCATGAGTGATATCCACGATAAACAGACGCCCATGCCAACGGAGGCTGAACTCGATATCCTCCAGATTCTTTGGTCGAATGGTCCGCAGACAGTTCGCGAGGTGCATCAAGCGCTGCGCGACAAGCAAACGGGCTACACGACAGTACTAAAGCAAATGCAGGTAATGACCGAGAAAGGTCTCCTCAAGCGAAATGAGCGGTTCCGCTCGCACGTTTACGCAGTAAAGCACGGCCGGGAACGTACCCAACAACGTCTAATTGTGGATCTGTTGCAACGGGCCTTCTCCGGCTCTGCAAAGAACCTCGTACTCGGTGCGCTTTCTGCTCGTCCGGTGTCTCACGAGGAGTTGGCCGAGATCAAACAGGCGATTCGGCAGTTCGAGGAGACACCGCAATGACACTCACGCTTGGGTCAGTCAGTGCAAACTCTGCCATAGGATGGGGCCTCGTTCACTTTCTCTGGCAGGGCACTGTTCTTGCTTTGGCTCTTACTGCGGCTCTGAAGATTTCAGAAAAAAACTCGGCAAATCTCAGGTATCTGCTCTGCTGCGTCGCTATGGCCGGGATGGCATTGTGTCCCGTTCTTACCTGGACCAACATCGCATTCTGGGTCAGCAATCGTTCCACAATGGAGAGACCTTACAGTGCGTTTGCCAGCGCGTACTCCGCACAAGGAGCGGAGTACTCACAGATACAGTATGGCTCGAAGGAATTGATCGACTGGGCAGATCGTCACATGACCGCAATTCTGGTCCTTTGGTCCATCGGCGTACTCCTTGCCTCTGCACGACTTCTTGCATCCCTTGCCGCAGCGAAGCGTTTAAGTGCTTCTTCGGTCAGTCCTGCGCCAGACCGGCTGCAATCGCTCGCAGACCAGCTTGCACCACGACTGAAACTCGCTTTTTCGGTACGGCTGGTCGTTTCCAGTCAAGTGACGACCCCTGTGGTGGTTGGCTGGCGAAGGCCTGTTGTTATCCTGCCTCCTTCGTCCCTGGCTGGACTTTCACAGCAAGAGGAAGAGTCGATTTTGGCTCACGAACTGGCGCATATTCTGCGTCGCGACTATCTGGTCAACCTCATACAGACGGCTGTTGAAGCTGTGCTGTTCTACCACCCGGCGATCTGGTGGGTTTCTCGACAGATCCGGCGTGAACGTGAACATTGCTGCGACGACCTCGCGTTGAATGTGAGTGGCTCCCCATTGGTGTATGCAAGAGCTCTGACTACGCTGGAAGAGCAACGCTCGCCGGCAAAACTTGAACTTTCACTAGGCGCATATGGAGGAGATCTGTCTATGCGAATCAAACGTCTTTTTGAACGGAACCAGAGATTGTCCCTTGGCCGTACGACCAGCATTTCACTCGCCTCACTCGGTGTATTGACGCTTGGGGCGCTTGCCATGCTTTCAATTTCGGCGACGGGCCGCGTCAGCGCTCAGGCAACAGAGGCTGGAAATCAACAGAAGTCTGCGGCCAAAAGCGCAACCAATCAACACCAGCGGCCGGATATGAGTTGCACTTTCTATGATCACGGAGTGGCGCATCCTGGCGTCTGTGAAGCTTCGGGGGCGACCGCGGGAGTCTACTACTGCAGACAGACAGATGGAGGTAAGCTTCGTGAGCTCCAGATAGGCTGTGAATGGAAAGTGAAACGATTACGCGAGTGGGAGTGGGAACGGCAACAACCCCATCGCAAGTAGCGGGTTCCTGTCGATCGTTGACGCTTCCTGAAGCATAATTTCTCTGCGTGGATGAAGCGCGCGCGCCTTGATTGCAATCTGGGCGAATTGAAGTTGACATATTCGATTGTCCGGTTTTGCATAATCTTCCCGCAACAATTGCTGGGAACCTTGGTTGTCCCGATTGCGTAGATTGCAATATGGGGAAGCTTTGCAGGAGGGGAACAATGCATGCAATTCGAGCCAGGGACCTGGCAATCTATGGGGTACTGTTGTCGTGTGCGTCTCTGATGCAAGCCCAGTCCGGCGATTTGCTGACGAAAACGCAGGCCTTCGCGCCCGGCCAGACCGTCCACCTGGACGTCAATGTAGGCGACCTGCGCATTCTGCCCAGCGCCGACGACCATCAGATTCGATTGACCATCCAGCCGAAGCACGGAGTCTCTTTCGCGGAGGCGCAGTCCTGGGTCCGGCAGTTCGATGTCAACGGAAATGAAGCCAACATTCACCTGCACATGCCCAAGCAAGGCGATCGAAGCGGTCAGGTGACGCTGTATGTGCCTTCGACGACCGCGTTGAAGATCGATCTTGGCGTTGGCGATGTGGTCCTCGACAGTATCGACGGCGACAAGGATTTGAGCATCGATGTCGGCGACCTGAAGATCGGCGGCCTGAATCCCAGTGAGTACGGCATTGTAAAGAACGGCACAGGCATCGGGGACGTGGAGGACAAGGTGTTCTCGGCCCAGCAATCGGGTTGGCTCGGCAAGTCCGAGAAGATGACGGGAAGCGGAAAGTATTATCTTCGCGCCCATGTCGGCATCGGAGACATTCGCCTGCAGAAGGGCGCCGTGGCCGAGACGGATTAGGCGTTTTCTGGCTCCGTTGACATCCTGCGCAAAACTGAGGGTTGTCGTCCTGAGCGGAACGAAGTGGAGCGAAGGATCTTGCGTTCTTCCGGCCAACCGCAATGTCCTTCGCCTGCGGCTCAGGATGACAGATCGTTAGCTGTGGAAGGATGTCAACAGAGATATGTTTTCTCCGTCAGATCGCATTTTATTGTACGAAACGACGCTTTGTACAATAAAACGCAGGATGGTGCGAAAATTCCGGATATTTTGACGCCTTCCAATCAAGGTCAATGCGGACTTGTCCACTCGATATTCCATTCTGGGGCAGCGGTTTGAAATCCCTTGGAAAGCGGCGTATTCTAAGAAAGCAGATGAGTTTGTCCTGAGTTTGTCCTGAGTGGTTTACGACAGCCTGTGGCGCAATGGGCCGGGGCGGGAGAAATGAGTGGGCGAGAGCCCACTTTTTATTTGCTCTGGACTTTTTCGGGAAACCGGCTCCGGCATTCGCTTCGATGGCACTCGATTTAGACAAAATTCGCACTCTGGCGGACCGTGTTGCAGGTTCTCACGGGCTGTCCGTGGTGGACGTGGAGTATCTGGGCAGGCCCAACCACCGCGAGCTTCGTATCTATATCGAAAAGGACGAGGCGAACCGGGCCAAACTGGCGACGGCGAAGCTGGACAGCGGAACAGAACTGAAGCTGCCGGAACATGTTCCGGTAGACCAGTTGGCCGGCATTACCGTCGAGGATTGCCAGGTGTTCAGTGAGGACTTTGGCACAGTCCTGGATGTGGAGGAGTTGGTTCCGGGCATCGAATATATGCTCGAAGTCTCTTCACCAGGATTGGACCGCAATCTGCGCGGGCGGGACGATTATGTGCGTTTCTCCGGCAGTCTGGTGAAGCTGCGGACGATCGAACCAATTTTTGGCAACTCGCACTGGCAGGGTCGAATTATGAATGTAGGCACGGACGCTCTGGAACTGGATTTGAGCGCGGTAGGCAAGCGGAAAAACAAGGTTGAAAAAACAGAAGTTACAAAGGTGACGATTCCGTTCTCGAACATTTTGAAGGCGAACCTGGTCCCTGAAGTTTAATTGCGCAATTCGTTGTACGGGTCGCATTGGCAGTCAATCCATAGGCGGCCGATGTAGAACGTTCAAAAAGGAACTGACAACATTCCGCCCATTCAGGGTGTGAGACGGACAGAGACAAGCTATGGCAAGTGTGCTTTACGAATCGATTGAAACCTTAAGCCGCGACAAGGGCATTGATCCGCAAATTGTCGTGACGGCAGTGGAAGACGCCATTGCTCTGGCGACGCGCAAATACTATAAGACGCTGGAAAACATGCGCGCGGAGCTGGATCGGGACAGCGGAGAAATCCGTGCCTATGTGTTTAAGACCGTGGTCGAGTCACCGGAGCAGGTGGAAGATCCGCTGAACCAGATCAACCTGGAAGAGGCCCGCGCTATCGCGCCCGAAGTGGAAGTGGGCGGCGAGTTGCGCTACTACAAGCCGACTGACGTGCTGGGGCGCATCGCCGCGCAGATGGCCAAGCAGATCATCTTCCAAAAGGTGCGCGAGGCCGAGCGCGACACGGTGTTCAACGAATATGCCCATCGCGTGGGCGAGGTGCTGAACGCTACCGTGAAGCGGATCGAAGGCCAGGACGTGATCTTCGACATTGGCAAGGCGGAAGCGAGGATGCCGAAACGCGAGCAGTCGCGCTTGGAGCAGTTTGCCGTTGGCGAGCGGGTGCGCGTAGTTCTGCTGCGTGTGGATCGCAATGCACGCGGGCCGCAGGTGATCGTATCTCGCGCCGCGAAGGAACTGGTGCAGAATTTGTTCCAGAGTGAAGTGCCGGAGATTTACGACAGCACGGTGGAGATTCGGGCCATTGCGCGCGAGGCGGGCGAGCGCACGAAAATTGCCGTCGTGTCGCGTGACAAAGATGTGGACCCTGTCGGCGCGTGCGTCGGCATGAAAGGCATGCGCGTGCAGTCGATTATTCGCGAACTGCGCGGCGAAAAGATCGACATCATCGAGTTCAGCGAAGAGATCACGACCTTTGCCGAGAAGGCGCTGCAGCCGGCAAAAGTCAGCCGAGTCAGCATCGCCGATCTGGCTGACAAGCAGATTGAAGTGATCGTGGACGATACGCAGCTATCGCTGGCAATCGGCAAGAAGGGGCAGAATGTGCGCCTGGCGGCCAAGCTGCTGGGATGGAAGATCGACATCAAGAGCGAGGAAGAGAAGCGCCAGGAGGTCGAGCAGCAGATGCAGGCCATGTCCGGGCCTGTCACGACGCCAATCGAGCAGGTGACGGAACTGGGCGAGGGTGTCATCCAGAAGCTGATTGCCGCCGGTATTACCACGGTGGAGGGCCTGGCCGACATGACACCGGAAGACCTGGAAGAAGTGCCGGGCATCGGCGAGAAGACGCTGGAAAAAATCGGGGCTGCGGTGCGGCATTATTTTGTGCAGATGGATGAAGCGAACGCCGCCAAAGCCGCCGCTGAAGCAAGCGCCTCGTCGGCAAGCGAAACCGCAGGCGGCGAAGCGCTGGACGAAATCACCCTGAATGATGAGGTCCAGGCCAACGCGGTAGCGGATGCGGCGGGCGAAACTGCTTTGAACAATGAGGCCGGAGAGGGACCAATTCTGGAGCGGGCAGAGGAAACGGAGCCGGTGGATATTGCGGATGTATCCGAAGTGGCGGATGCGGAGCGCGATGTCGTGTCTGAAAGCCTGATGACAAATTTTCTGGAAGACGCGACTGCGACCGATAACGACGACCAACCTGTGTCTGTCGATGCACCCGAAGCCAATCAACCTGCGCTGGACCGGTGGGAAGAGACGAAAAAACCTTAAAAAGAAATGTCGGGGACTGGCGCGCCGCATGAAAATTCGCAATTCTAAAGCGATTTTCGGCGGATAATGAAGAAAGATGCGGCCCTGACGACAGGCAATGAGGCAACGAATGAGCACTTAAAAGTTTGGGAAAAGGCGAAAAGAGACGGATGAGTAAAGTTCGAATCAACGACCTGGCGCGGGAACTGGAAGTCAAGAGCAAGGTAATTCTCGACATACTTCCAGAAGTTGGCGTCACGGAAAAGAAGACCCACTCCAGCTCTGTGGAGGAGGACGAAGCGGTACGTGTGCGCGCTGCTCTGGGCCGCGGCGGTAAGGCCGCTTCCAGCGTATCCGGTAAAGCGCAGGAGAGCGACCAGAAGCCGAAGATCGACTTATCGAATGTCTCAAAGCCCGGTGATGTATTGCGGGCCATCCAGCAGCAAAAAGAACAGCGGGAAGCCCACCGTGGAGCGCCTCCGGCCGCGCAGCGCCCCAGCGTGGCCTCTTCACTGAGCGCGGCAGCCCCGGCACCGAAGGCCACCGTTCCGGCAACGGCTACTTCCTCGTCGGCGGCCAGGCCCGGCGC
This sequence comes from Acidobacteriaceae bacterium, assembly GCA_027306695.1. GTDB lineage: Bacteria > Acidobacteriota > Terriglobia > Terriglobales > Acidobacteriaceae > JAKAAZ01. The sequence goes on along the minus strand of DAHUZH010000042.1, from coordinate 15,218 downwards.
CAGCGCAGCCCAGGCCGATTCCGCATCTGGCAGCGCAACACCTGCGGCTGGCCCGCGCAAAATCGTTCCTCAGCCGCGACAGGCCCCGCAGATCGTCACCACTGCGCCGCCCGCACCCGCCATTGCCGCGCGTCCTCCTTCGGGTCCGGTCATTGTCAAGCCACCGGCCCCAGGCTCGACCGTTGGCGTGGCCGCGTCCAAAAAAATATCCCCGGAAACAAAGCCACCAGTTTCTACGGAAATAGCAAAGCCTGCCGGGGTAGTCTCGGTTTCCCGGCCCGCGCAGCCTTCGGTCCCGCCAAGCGAGCGGTCCGAGTCGCAGACGATGACCTCGGAACCCGAGAGTTCCGCGGCGGCAACCGCTACATCCGAGTTGCAACCTGCCGAAGCCGCAAGTCCCGCTGCGGCAGTTGCGCCGGGGCCTCCGGTGAAACGCATGATTATGCCACAAACGGGGCCTCGCCCGGTTTATACCGCCCCAGCCGGAGCGGCGCAGACCTTGGGTGGCATGCAGCGGGGCAAGCCAATTTTTGAGCGTCCACGTCCGCAAGGATCCGGGGGATCGGGAGGGCCCGGTGGTGCGCAGTTTGGCTCGCGCCCGGCAACAGGTCCGGGCGGTGTGCGTCGTCCGATGCATCCCACGCGCCAGCATCCAACGGGCGCCCCCGGTGCGCGTCCGGGAATGCCTGCGCGGCCAGGATTTGGTGCTCCGCGTCCTGGAGGAGTGGGAAGTGCGCCAGGCATGGGTGCTCCACCACCGCCAGGCGCGCCGGACCGTCCATCGCGTGGGCACCAACAGCGACGCGGCGGCAATAACCGCTACGAGAAGTCCAAAGAAGGCCCAATGAAGGGAATGGTTGCGCCGCGTCTCGGCGCAGCACAGATTCCCACCGGGCCTGTTCCGATTACGCGCAACATCACCGTGACCGACGGCGTCAGCGTGAAGGACCTGGCGGAGAAGCTGGATTTGCGCGCGAAAGATTTGATCGCCACGTTGTTGCAGCGCGGCGTGTTTGTCACCGTGAATCAATCGCTGGACAGCGAGTTGATCAAAGAAGTCTCCCGCCAGTTCGGCGCGGAAGCGCAGGTCATCAGCTTTGAAGACGAGATGGCGAATGAGGCGCTGGAAAACCTGTTGACGCAGGAGACGACCAGCGAGCTGGAAGTGACGCGCCCGCCCGTCGTCACCATCATGGGCCACGTCGATCATGGCAAAACTTCGCTGCTGGACGCCATTCGCGAGACGGAAGTTGCGGCGGGCGAAGCTGGCGGAATTACGCAGCACATCGGGGCTTATAAAGTCCGTATCAACAAGGAAGACTCTCCCGCTTTCGGACGCGAAATTGTGTTCCTCGACACTCCAGGTCACGAGGCATTCACACGCATGCGTGCGCGCGGCGCGAAGGTGACGGACATTGTCGTCATCGTTGTTGCAGCGGACGACGGCGTGATGCCGCAGACGGTGGAAGCGATCGACCACGCCAAGGCGGCGAATGTGCCGATCATTGTGGCTGTGAACAAAATCGACAAGCCTGATGCGCAGCCCGATCGCGTGAAGCAGCAGTTGGGCGACCGCGGGCTGGTTCCCGAATCCTGGGGCGGCAGCACAGTGTTTGTGGATGTGTCGGCCAAGAAGCGTCTCAATCTCGACCTGTTGCTGGAAATGATCTGCCTGGTCGCGGATGTGGGCGCGCTGCGCGCGTCGCCGGACCGTCCGGCATTGGGCACCGTCATTGAATCGAAGCTGGATCGCGGCCGTGGCGCTGTTTCGACTGTGTTGATCCAGAACGGCACGTTGCGCCTGGGCGACACGTTTGTTGTCGGCAACACGTTCGGCAAAATTCGCGCCATGTTCGACGACCGTGGCCGCGCCATTGTCGAAGCTGGTCCCTCGACTCCAGTGGAGATTCTCGGTCTGGAAAGCATTCCCGATGCGGGCGATGTGTTCACCGTGGTTGCGGACCGCGACAAGGCGAAGAATGTCGCGCAGTATCGCAAGATGAAGGAACGCGAATCGCAGCTTGCGAAATCTTCGCGCGTGTCGCTGGAAGGATTGGCGGAGCAGATCAAGCAGGCGGGCGTGAAAGAACTGCCCATCATTCTGAAAGGCGACGTGCAAGGTTCGGTCGAAGTATTGGCGGAGTCGATGCCTCGGCTATCGACCGAAAAAGTGCGCGTGAAGGTGATCCACTCCGGCGTCGGCGCAATTACTGAGAGCGACATTCTGCTGGCGTCGGCATCCAACGCCATCGTCATCGGCTTCAATGTTCGCCCGGAGCGGAAGGCCGCCGATCTTGCGACCCAGGAAGGCGTGGAAATTCGACTGCATTCGATCATTTACGAGTTGCAGGACGAAATGCGCAAGGCCATGCTGGGCCTGTTGGAGGCAACGATCAAGGAGAATTATCTGGGCCGTGCAGAAGTCGCCAACGTCTTCAAGATTCCGAAGGTGGGAGCGGTGGCAGGCTGCCGCGTCGTCGATGGCATGTTCAAGCGCGACTCGGAAGTGCGCGTGCTGCGAGACGGCGCGACGGTCTTCAAGGGCAGGCTGGCATCGCTCAAACGGTTCAAGGATGACGTCAGTGAAGTCCGCAACGGCATGGAGTGTGGCATCAGCATAGCGAACTGCAACGACATCAAAGTGGGCGATGTGATCGAGGCCTTCACTGCGGAAAAAATCGCTGCGGAGATCGGTCCAGCGCTGGTAGATACGGCTGGCAGGGCGTTATCGACAGCATAAACCGCCCAGGTTGAGTTGTGAACGGAAATGGCGTGCCTTCTGGGCACGCCATTTTCCGGTTTCCAGATCGATTTCAGGGTTATTGGACCAGGTTGATCGATGCCGTGGCTCAGAATGACGAACGTATTTGGACTCGTAGAGTCGTAAAAAATGTTCCCGCAATTTCGTTGAAAACAGCTTTCTATGCGGCCGCCTCTACGTCCTGCGCCTTTTTCTTAGCGTTCTCCACTCCCAGCATATTCAGGATGGGAGTGGTAATCATGGTGGTCACAAGCGCCATCACCACCAGCATGGTGAAGAGGGTTGGCGTGAATGCGCCCACGTTGTAAGCGATGTTGAGTACGATCAATTCCACCAGGCCGCGCGTATTCAACAAGGCCCCCAGGGCGGCAGCGTCTTTCCACGACTGCCCGTTCCATCTCGCCGCCAGCGCCGCCCCGCCCATTTTCCCGAATACGGCCGCTATCAATACGATCCCGGCCCAGAACCACACCGCCCTTCCGTTCAGCAGATCGAGCCGCGTGCGCATTCCAGTCAGCGCAAAGAAGAGCGGCAGCAGCAGCACGGAGACCAGCATGTCCAGCTTGGCGCGCATGGCGGTTTGCCAGCGTTCGATTCGAGGGAAACACACTCCAGCCATAAATGCGCCGAACAGGGGATGGACACCGATCGCCTCCGTCGCCGCCGCCGATGCCAGCGTGGTGGCCACCACTACGCCCAGCATTTCCAGGGGAAGGTCGGTTGTCCGCAGATGTTTGATCAGCCGCGCGGCGAGTGGACGGACGACGACGATCATGAGGAATAGATAGACCCCCAATCCCACTAAGCGGAGAGGCAGCGAGGCCGATCCACCGTCATGTCCAATCAGCGCCAGGGCCACTGCCAGCAACGTCCATGCCACGACATCATCGACCGCGGCGCATAGGATTGCCGTCGTCCCCAGCGCCGTACCCTGCATGTGGCGCTCTTCAATGATCCGCGCCAACACAGGGAACGCGGTGATGCTCATGGAAATTCCAAGGAACAGAACGAACGGGACGCTGCCGATTCCGTGCGGCGCAAACCGTATGCGCAAAGAATGGGCCAGAATGGCGCCCATGGCAAATGGAAACAGGATGCTCATCCCACTCGCCATGACGGCCGTCGCCCGCTGTTTGTAGAGGTGTCCGTAGTCCAGATCCATCCCTATCAGGAACAGGAACAAAATCAGGCCGACGGTGCTTAGGATGTCAAAGGCATTGAAGGACGCCGGCGGGAACAAGACCCCCGACCAATGCGGCGTAAAACGGCCGAACACGGAAGGTCCCAGCAAGATACCTCCAATGATTTCTCCAATGACTCGTGCCTGACCCAGCTTGCGCGCAAGCCAACCGCAAAAAACCGTTACCAATAAAACCACGGTCATCTGTAACAACAAAAGTGTCATGAGATTCGTCCCTCTGAATCAAAACCATGCTTGCCGTATGAGCAAATGGATTTCCCATTGGATTCGCTGGGGCGCCGGGAGGTTGGCGATATCGGAAAGTTTTCCAGGAAAATCCGGGTTTTCCGTTGCGCAAGAGAAATCGCTCATTGCCTAGGATCTGCTACAAATTATTCCATCCAAATGCCGAAAGATTCCGATCGATGAATCTTTCGGTTATTTTTCTGCATCCGAGGAATCGTGACGGAAGATCAAGCTGCCGGCCTTCGTAAACCGGGTGTTTCCAGGCGCGCAAAAATTGGCCTCGTCGTTCTTGTGTTTCTTGGCGGCCTTGTCATCGCGGTTCTGATTGCCGCTCAATATGCAATTCGTCATGCGGAACCCATTCTGCGGGCGCGTGTGATCCAGGCCCTGTCCACGCGATTCAATAGCCAGGTGCAGATCGACGAATTTCATGTGTCGGTCTATAAGAAGGATCTGGATGTCGAGGGCAACGGCCTCGGTTTGCGCTCCAATCTGGACTCCACGCTACCGCCGCAGATCAGTGTCGGACGATTCAGTTTTCATGCTGGACTGATCGACCTGTTTCGCTCGCCGATGCACGTTGGTTCGGTGGAAGTGCACGAGCTTGTGATTAAGATTCCGCCGAAGGCGCAGCGCGCCGCCATGCTAAAAACGAAGAAAGGCCACAGCAAACTCAAGATCGTCATCGACCGCATTATTTGCGACGATGCGTTGCTGGTCATCATGACCGATGACCCTAAAAAAATCCCGCTACAATTCAAAATTCATGCACTGACACTGTGGCGCGTCGGGGCGCACGAACCTATGCATTTTCAGGCCAGACTGGTGAATCCAAAGCCGATCGGAGATATTGCGTCCGAAGGCAGCTTCGGCCCGTGGAACGCGGAACAGCCTGGAGATACTCCGGTTGACGGGCATTATTCCTTTACAAATGCGGACTTGAGCACGACCAGGGGAATTGCCGGAACGCTTTCTTCTACAGGAACATTTTCTGGAAAGCTGGACACCATTACGGTCGATGGAACGACGGACACGCCCGACTTCAGCATCCATGTGAGTGGGCACAAGGTGGACCTGCGCACACAATTCCACGCCATCGTGAATGGCACGAATGGCAACACCTATCTCCAGCCGGTGCATGCCCAATTTCTTCATACCTCTCTGACGGCGACCGGATACGTGGTGCGTTCCCTGGTCCAGAAAGGCCATGACATTCATCTCGACGTTGCAATCGATCGCGGGCGCATAGAAGACCTGTTGCAAATTGGAGTGAAAACGGGCCCGCCAGTGATGATGGGCGCGCTACAACTGAAAACCAGTTTTGAACTGCCCGCAGGGAAGGAATCCGTCAGCAGGAAGCTGCGTTTAGCGGGGACGTTTTCCACTGAAGACGTGTCGTTCAACAATCCACGTATTCAAAAAACCGTGGATGAAATCAGCCTGCGCACGCAGGGCAACGCGCGAGGGGCCACGCAGCTTTCCCGGCAAGACCTTTCGCCGGAAGATAGATCGCACACTGTACCCGCAACCATCCATGGCCGGTTTGCGTTGGCGGCTGGGACGCTGGCGTTACCTCAACTTGTAGGCACTGTTCCCGGAATGGAGGTCGATCTGGCAGGGACCTATACGCTTGATGGCCAGATATTGGACTTTACAGGACAGGCCCGTATGGACGCTTCTGTCTCCAGCATGGTGGGCGGTTGGAAGGGTGCTCTGCTGAAGCCAATGGACCGATTCTTTGCCAGGAATGGCGCGAGTACGGAAATACCCATCACCATCACTGGGACCAGTTCCAGCACACACTTCGGTTTCAAGCTTCGATAGATTCCTACAGCTTTCATTGCAGCTTGTCGCATGCGGCAAGCACTTCGTCCGGTTCCGGTCGAACGCGAAAGTCGGCATAAGCGCTGGCGAAGGCAATTGCACCATCGGGTCGAATGACATAGGTGGCAGGCAAGGGAAGTCGCCAGCTTGCATCGCCGTTCATGAAGGGAATGTTCACCAGAATGCCGCGATAGTGCTTCTGGTGATAGAGCGGAACGGTGTAGGCAAGCCGAAAATTTTCCGCGATGGTGGAGCCTGCATCGCTCAAAACAGGAAACGGCATGGGATGCTGCTGGCGCAGCAAATCATTTTGATGCTTTGTCTGGGGAGAGATGGCCACCAGCAATGCGCCGCGCGCGCGTAGCTCTCGATAGACATCGCGCCAGGCTGCAAGTTCCGCCATGCAGTACGGACACCAGCGTCCGCGAAAAAAATTCACGATCAACGGACCCAGCGCCAGCAGATCGGCGGAGCGCACGATGCGGCCTGCTGTATCCGGGAGAGAAAATTCTGGCGCAATGCTGCCGACGGGAAGAATCTGCTGCTCGATGCCGCTCGAGAACAACTCCGCAACCAAGCGTTCGCTGGGTTCGAGCCGCTCGGGCTGGACCAGACGGCGGGTCTGTTCGGTGATTCCGTCGAGTTGGTCTTGAAGTTTCACTACGTCCTATCAGTGCGCTGGGTTATGCCATCATTTGTAGAAAGAAGCTGGCATTTGTGGAGCCGATTACTGGAACGCAGGTTCCTCCACTACGTCCGCCGCGGCGGACTACGGTCGGGATGACAGGTTTTCTACAGTGAATGAACAATTCACCTGCTAGCGCCCCATGCGCAGGTTTGCCAGCGATCCCATCAGGCGGCGCTGCGTATTGCCGCCTTTGCCCATGGACTTGAACATTTTGCGCATCTGGACATATTGACGGAGAAGTTGATTCACTTCCTGCACGCTGGTTCCCGAGCCGCGCGCGATGCGCTTGCGGCGGCTGCCGGAGATGAGTTCGTGGTTCGCCCGTTCAGCATTGGTCATGGAGTTGATCATGGCTTCGATGCGGGTGAACTGCTTTTCGTCCACATTGCCAGCGGCCTGTTGCAGGCCCTGAAACGGGCCGACCGAGGGCAGCATTTTCAGGATGCTTTGCACGGAGCCGAGTTTTTTAATCTGGCGTAGTTGGTCGCGAAAATCTTCGAGCGAAAAGCCGTCGCCCATCAGGGCCTTCTTGGCGAACTCTTCCGACTTTTTCTTGTCGAGCGTTTCTTCCGCGCGCTCGATCAGCGTCATGATGTCGCCCATGCCGAGGATGCGGCTGACAATGCGGTCGGGATGGAACGGCTCGAATGCGTCCGGCTTTTCGCCCATGCCGATGAACTTGATGGGCTGGCCGGTCACCTGGCGAATGGAAAGCGCCGCGCCACCGCGCGCGTCGCCATCCATCTTGGTCAGCACGATGCCGGTGAGCGCGAGGCGATCGTGAAATTCCTTGGCGGAGCGGACGGCGTCCTGCCCGGTCATGGCGTCGGCGATGAAGAGAATTTCCTGCGGATTCAGCAGCGACTTCAATCGCTGCATTTCGTCCATCAGATTTTCATCGATGTGCAGGCGGCCTGCGGTATCGACGATCATCACATCGCAGCCGGAGATGACGGCTTCGCGGCGAGCTTCCTTGGCCAGCCGCTCGACTAGCGGCGAGCCTGCGGTCTCATTCTTCAGGTCGCCTTCGTACAGGTTCGCGCCAATGGTTTTGGCGACGACCTTCAACTGCTCGCGTGCGGCGGGACGATAGACGTCGACCGAAACCAGCAGTGGGCGATGGCCGCCTTTCTTCAACCACGCGGCCAGTTTGCCGGAGGTGGTCGTCTTGCCGGAGCCTTGCAGACCGGCCATCAGGATCACGGTGGGCGGCTGCGAGGCAAATTTGAAGCGGGCCGTGTCCGTGCCGAGCATCGCGATCAACTCATCGCGCACAATCTTGATAACTTGCTCGGTGGGTGAGAGAGCGGTCAGCACTTCCTGCCCCAGCGCCTTGGCGCGGATGTGCTCGATCAGGTCTTTGACGACGTTCAGGTTGACGTCGGCTTCGAGCAGGGCAATGCGAATTTCTTTGAGCGCCTCGCCGATATTTTCTTCGGTGACAGTGCCCTGGCCGCGCAGATTTTTGAATGCGCGTTGTAGTTTTTCTGAGAGGTTTTCAAACATAGGTCAAACCCTAGTGTAACAAGGGCGGCTTGAGCAGTATGCGCTTGTAATGGCGGGTTAATTCGCAAACTCGAAATAAAGCAGATCAGGATCGTTTGCACTCTGAATGAGACCGCGACGTTTATAGTAGGAGATCAGTTCATCCTTTGTTTGTTCACCAATTTGCCCTGCACGAATTGAAAGCCGATTTTTCTCCATGCTTTTGGCCAAATCTGCAGCGAAACGGATTACAGAGGATCCAATGTCCCTACAGCGCAAGTGCCTGGCTACGACGATTTCGTAGAGGTTCAATTCATTGGGCAAGAATATGTCAAAGGTTATGAACGCTGCTTCTTGCTCATGCAACCACACTCGGTATTGCTGGCGGTTCACATCCAATGGATTTCTTTCTGCGCTAATTTGCAGTTCATGGACTGAAAATGTGCGCGCGTTGCCAAGCTCCTCAAATTTCAGCGGCAACGCATCCATAATGCGACACATTTATTTGTGTACCCGCCGCGAAACTTCGTCCGATGCGATTTCGCCGTCGCGGATGTGGACGACGCGATGTGCGTATTCGGCGATGTCGGGTTCGTGCGTGACGACGATGATGGTATTGCCTTTGGCGTGGAGTTCATCGACCAGCGCCATGATCTCCACGCCGGTCTTGGAGTCGAGGTTTCCAGTCGGCTCGTCGGCTAGAATGATGGAGGGGTTGTTGACCAGAGCGCGGGCGATGGCGACTCGCTGGCGCTGGCCGCCGGAGAGTTCATTCGGTTTGTGGTACATGCGTTCTTCAAGGTTGACGGCCGTCAGCGCCGCCTTGGCGCGCGCCAGACGTTCCTCGGCGGACGTGCCATTATAGATGAGCGGCAGCTCGACGTTATGCAGCGCGGTCGCGCGCGCCAGCAGGTTGAAGGTCTGGAAGACGAAGCCGATTTCTTTATTGCGGATGCGCGCCAGCTCATCGTCGTTGAGTTCGCTGACCTTATGGCCGTTCAGCCAATACTGGCCCTGCGAAGGCGTGTCCAGGCAGCCGATCAGGTTCATCAGCGTGGATTTACCGGAGCCGGACGGTCCCATGATGGCGACGTATTCGTTATGCCGGATGCGCAGGTTGACGCCCCGCAGAGCATGCACCTGCTGCTCGGATCCCATGTCGTAGGTCTTCCAGAGATTGTCGACGACGATGACATCGTCTGGGCCAGGCCCTCGGTCCGTCGCCGGAGCGGTCTGTGTCAATACCTCGGATGTCATGCCAATCTCCTGTTGTTGCACGGCTGGCGCGCAAATATCAGCTTTACGATGAGGGTAGCAGTTTGGCGATTACCCTGCTCGATTCTCTCGTGAGCCGATCATTGCATATTTCTACGTCAGGAAGCCGGTGTTTCGGTTGGCGGCGATGTGTCTCTCTTGACGACAGAGTTGGCCTTCAACGTACGAAGCACACGATATGGCCCGATGACGATTTCGTCTCCAGGCTGGACTCCGCTCGTCACTTCAATGTCCGATGCGCCGGTAATGCCGGTCTGAACGGGAACAAAGACGGCACGCAGTTTGCGGCCCTGCTTCCGCAGAACAAAGACCCCTTGCACAGGCTGGGGCTTCGGCGCGTCGGTCATACTCGCGTCCACTTTGTGCACGGCCTTATTTTTGCCGCCGTCCGGGACCTCCATGACCAGGGCCTGGAGCGGAAGGGCAATAACATTGTCCTTGTGCGCTGTAGTGATCTTGGCCGTAGCAGAAAGGCCGGGACGAAGTTCGGAAGTGGGATCGTCGAGCGTGACCACGACCTTAAAATCTTTAGCTTCTTCGGTGCCGGAGGTGCTCGTGCTAGTGGAAACACCGGTCGAGCGCAGCAGCGCCTGGTCGCCCACCTCGGTCACATGGCCTTTGAATATCTTGCCGGGCAACGCATCCACCGTTACGTCAGCGCTCTGTCCCACTTGAACGCCGGTGATGTCGGTTTCATCGACCTTGACTTCCGCGGTGACGATGGACATGTCGGCCAGCGTCATTAAGGTGCTGCCTTCGGTATTTTGAATGCCGGGAACGACGGTTTCTCCTTCGCGCACCGGCTCATTGGTCACTATGCCATCAAATGGCGCGACGCTGACAGTCCGATCCAGCGCGTCGGTATCGCCCTGCAGCGTGGCGATGTTGGATGTCAGCTTGGCGCGTGCGGAAGCAGTCTGGGCCTGGGCCTGCACCAAGGAGGCCTGGTCCTGCGCCAGCGTGGCCACGTCAGTGTCGTAGGCGGCCTTTTTCGAGTCGAAGTCCTGCTTGGCGATCAACTGGTCTTTGTAAAGCTGCTGCGCCCGCTGATAATCGAACTTCTTTTGTTCCAGATCGGCTGCGGCATGCTCAATGTTCGCCTGAGCGGCCTTTTCGGCGGCGACGTCTGCGGCAATATCTTTTTGCGAGGAACTGATAGTGGCCTTCTGGGCGTCCACGCTGGAGGACTGCGGAATGCTCTCAATGGTGGCAACGATCTCACCTTTGGTGACGCGAGCGCCCTCTTTCGCATACAGGTGGGTCACTCGGCCCATCACCAAGGCGCCCACATTCACATAAGTCTTCGGCGTGATCTGGCCCGTTCCGCTGACGATGCTGGAGAGGTCCTCTCGCATCACTTTGGCTGTCAACACCTTTTGCGCGTCCGCGTCGCTGCGATAGACGGTGAGGGCTACCAGGCCGACGCAGCCCACGAGGATCAGCACAACCGTCAAAATGATTCTCTTGTTCATTTTCATTCGGCAGGTCTCTTCCGTCCGGTATGTCTTAGTTTTCAAGGAGGCGGTAAAGTTTTTTCGCGTCCCATGTATCCCTATCTACGATAAAGCAGAAGGTAAAGTTCCCCACGATGCGGCCACTTTTTGGTGTAGCGCGGTCATGAGTGTGCGCACTTTATCAGACGGGATAGGGTTCACAAATGTGCCGGAAATTTCACATCTTTATGCTCTTGGGTGTCTTAACAGGTGCAAGGGGCGAAGGAATTGCATTCTCGCGCTTGAAAGTCCTGCAACAAACCTCATACAATCAGAGCACAGAAATCGAGGTCCTTGTCATGTCCCGGATACGCATTGCAATCACAGTTACCCTCCTCGCCACATTTTGGGGGTATCCGGCCAGTCATGCCTATGGGCAGGATGCACAGCCGCAGGATACGTCTCTCACTACGCCGAATAACGCGCCGCAGCAGGACCCTCTCAAGCGCAAGTTAAGCGACAACGAAATCCGCGCCCAGCAAAAGGCGTTACGCCAGGAGTTGAAAGGGCCATACAAAAAGTGGCTCGATCAGGATGCGCGCTGGATCATCACCGATCAGGAGCGTAGAGCGTTTCTCGGTTTGTCGAACGATGAAGAGCGGGATGCTTTTATAGAGCAATTCTGGCGCCGCCGCAATCCCGATCCTGAATCGCCGGACAATAGCTATCGCGAAGAGGTATATCGCCGCATCGCGTATTCAAACGAACATTTTGCCGCCGGTAAACCCGGCTGGATGACCGACCGCGGGCACATGTACATTGCCTGGGGTCCACCGGACAGCATCGATTCGCATCCGTCTGGCGGTCAATATGACCGTCCCATGGACGAAGGCGGCGGCCAGACCCAGACTTTTCCGTTTGAGACATGGCATTATCGGCATCTGGATGGGATTGGCGACAATATCGACATAGAATTTGTCGATAGCTGCATGTGCGGCGACTACCACATGACACTGAACCGCGCGGAGAAAGATGCGCTGCTGCATGTTCCCGGCGCTGGTCAAACGCTGTGGGAGCAAATGGGCCAGGCCAAAAAGGCGGACCGGTTCCGTGGCGGCCTGGAACAACTGGGGAATGGTCCGATGGCCAGCTCTCAGGGGAGCAAGGAGTTCGATCGTTTGGACCAGTACGCCAAACTGCAAGCTGCGCCACCGATCAAGTTCAAAGATCTGGATGAGTTCATTACCAGCCATAAAGTATTGACTGGGCCATTTTTCCCATTCGATGTCCGGACCGATTTCGTCAAAATTACCGATGATACGGTGCTGGTTCCGATCACGCTGCAAATTCGGAACCGCGACATCACCTACAACACAAAAGATGGTGTATCGCGGGGTGTCGTCAACATTCTTGGCCGCGTCTCGACCATTACCGGAAGAATTGCGCAGACTTTTGAAGATACCGTCGAGGTCAACGAACCTGCCGAACTGTTGCCAAAGACCCTGGACAGCAAATCGGTCTACTGGAAGGCGTTGCCATTGCGTCCTGGACATTACCGCCTGGATGTGGTCATTAAAGATGTCAACAATCCAGACCACATCGGCACTTACGCGCGTGCTTTTATTGTTCCTGAGTATGACGAAGACAAATTGGCTTCTTCATCACTGATTCTCGCGGACAAAATGCGACAGGTCCCGTCCAAGGACATCGGGACAGGAAATTTTGTCATCGGAAACACGTACATTCGCCCGCGTGTGAGCGGAACATCCAGCAAGCCGGTGAGCTTCAGCCGCAGTCAGGACCTTGACTTCTGGATGCAGGTTTATAATTTGAAAATCAATCCGAAGACTCGGCAAAATGAGGCGACCGTTCAATACAGAGTGACAGATTTGGGGACAAATAAGACCCTGTTTGAGACCACTGAACAGGCCGCAAAGCTGAACCCGAATTCGGACCAGGTGACGCTGGAAAAATCTATGCCTCTGGCGAGTTTGCAGCCGGGCAAGTATCAAATCACCATCAGCGTGAATGATGGAGTATCGAAACAGCAGTTGGCGCAATCGGCCCCCTTTGAGGTGACGCAATAAGTCCTCCTACGTCGAATGGAGGTATGAGGAATGCGTGCGCAGAAAGACTCCAATCCCCCCACCCAGTCTTCTGCGGCAGAGAGGGTAACTCAGCGTGAGTAACGCAGCAATCGGGTGAGTCGATCCACACCTAAATTCGTGTTGGCCATTCTGCTATCGTTGGCTGTTCCGGCAGTTGCAGCGGCCCCAGCCAGCGTCAGTGGCGTCGTGCAGGATGGCGACCACGCTCCCTTGATGGGAGCGTTGGTGGAATTGTTCGGCCAGGGCGCCAACCCATTGCTGACCTCTTTTACAGACATTCATGGACACTATCAGTTCTCCAACCTCGATCCTGGACGCTATAGCGTTCGCGTGTTGCAGGCGTATTTCATTCCTGCGCGCCGCAAAAATATTCAAGTTGCCACTTCGACGCATGCCGTCGTCGATCTGACCCTTACATCGCTTTTCAGCATGTCACAGTGGTTTCCTGCGATGCCTCGTTCCGCGGATGAGCCGAACGATGACTGGAAATGGACGCTCCGTTCGGGAGTGGACCGCCCGATTTTGCGCTGGACCGATACGCTGAACCATACCTCCGATCCAGAGACTAGTTCGACCCGCCATAACGCGGTCCATCCTGTGAGCGTGCGGGGGGCATTCACCGGAGGCTCCTCGCAGTTTGGCCAAGGCGGCCTTCGCGAGGAGGCGTGGATTCGCATGGGGAACCGCAATCCCGACGGCAATGTGGACGGCCCGACGAACGAAACGATGATGCACTTTGAAACATCGACGGCGGGAGCGGCATTTTTGGCTGCTGGAATGGAACGGGACCCTGCGCCGGGAGATGCCGTTCGGGCCGTGGCCACCTATCGTACGCTGCCAGTGAATTATGGGACGGGGCTGGGCCGATTGCAGATTCTGCAATTCCGCGGCGGCGAACAGCTTGCCCTGAGCGATGAACTGGTCGCGCAGTTTGGGGCGGAGACGGAAGCGGTACAGGCGGGGCAGACTGTGACTGCGGCGCTGCCGTTTATGGCGGTACATTTGCAAGAATCTGGAAGTGAGGTCAGCTATCGCCTGGCGACCAGCAGCGATCTTCAGGAGTTGGCGGACATGGGGTCTTCTGGCGATGTACCCGCCATGGCGATGCAGAATGGAGCGCTCCAGTTGACACGCGCGCTGCATCAGGAATTTTCCATTCAGCGCAAGGTGGCAGGTCTGCAACTGGAGGCGGCCTATTTTTACGATCACCTGGTCGATCCTGTTCTCAACGGGTATGGAGATGTGAGCGCAGCCGAGTTTGCCTCCGGCGACGTTTTGCTCGATCCCGTTACAGGTGCTTTTCGCTCTGCCGGACCGAATTACGCTGGTGGTGGTTTCCGCGTTTTTGCGACCCGCCAGCTAAGAGGGAATGTCTGGACGGCGGTGGAGTATGCCGAGGGGCCAGCCATCGCTTTGCCGGCAGCCGACCTGCTGGGCAGTACGTCGTTTGTCAGCGCATTGGAGAACGTCGCGACGACGCGCACCCAATCGGTTCTGGTCAGCATGCAGGGGCACATTCTGGGCTCGGGTACGCGTTGGAATGCGGGATATCGCTGGCAGCCGGTGGCGGCCATCACTGCGGTTGACCCGTTTAATACAGGTTTGAACGCGCCTTTTCTGAGCGTGATGTTGCATCAGCCGATAGGCTCTCCCAACTCATCGCCAGATAGGTTGGAACTCGAATTTGCCATGCAGAATATTCTGGCGGAAGGCTACCGGCCCATTTATGTGGTCGCTGGTCAAACGCTCTATTTTGCGCAGGCCCCGCGCCTGGTTACAGGCGGCCTGGCGTTTTCGTTTTAGTGGTGGGGAGTATCGTGAAGTACGCCTGCATTATGATATTCTTTGGCAGTATAGAAGCGATGGTTACATCTGCTTTTTCCTCTCACCCCTGAGCATTCCTCTCGCACTGGACGCGTAGCTCAACTGGCAGAGCATTCGACTCTTAATCGACAGGTTGAAGGTTCAATTCCTTCCGCGTCCACCAATTCTTTCATACCAATATGACAACAGACATAGAGTAATGACACCGTGTTTGTAGAGGGTGTACCGATGCGCAAGCCGTCCTCTTTGAGTCCATGGTTTACGGTGGAGCAACTTGTCGCTTGGGTCAAGGAGGCTCCGGACAAGACGGCCTATCAGCGGCGGTTGGCGATCTGGCTAACCCATGCAGGGCCATTTGCCGCACATCGCGTGGCCGATCTGCTGGCGGTTTCCA